>JAFLUK010000051.1 GCA_022508865.1 Oscillospiraceae bacterium
ACAGTGCAATCCTTAAAGGTACCGTTGAGGGCAGGTATTTTCTGTTTAAGAGTGATTAACAGCTGACTAAAATATTCCGGTGTAAAAAGTGAAGGATTATACCTTGGACTTATTGACACACTGTTAAATAGCAGCTTTGAGTTCATCAACTCATCGTTGAGAGGTTGAAAATCGGAATTGTTATACAATCTGTCACAAACAAGGACAAAACTAAGACTTCTTATTCCCGTATTTATTTTTAAATCATCTACATATGTATTCAGAATGCTATCCTCAATAGATTCGGTACATATATAGTCCGAAAATAATTCCTTAACTGTTTTCATAATATTCTCTAATTCTTAATTCTTCTTTTAAAACACTGAAATTTTTATTCTTATTATTTCAAATTTAATCTAATATTATAGTTTTTCTATTTCTTCAACAAGGGCGTCTATGAGATTTTCTTCCGGCACCTTGCAGATGATTTCTCCCTTTTTGAAAATAAGCCCAACCTTATCTCCCCCTGCAATACCAATGTCGGCTTCTCTTGCCTCTCCGGGACCGTTAACAACACAGCCCATAATTGCCACTTTAATATTTTTAGGGCAATTTTTTAATCTTTCCTGCGCTTCATTGGCAAGTCCTATTAAATCAATTTTTGTTCTGCCACAGGTAGGACAGGATACAAACTGAATTCCGCTATCACACATATCAAGAGATTTAAGAATATCTTTTGCAGCATAAATTTCCTTTACAGGGTCAGCTGTAAGGCTTACTCTGATTGTGTCGCCAATACCCTTAACAAGAAGTGCACCAATACCTGCTGCTGATTTAATTATACCCATTCTTTCTGTACCTGCTTCAGTAACGCCAAGGTGAAGAGGATAATCACACTGCATTGAAGCAAGTTCATAGGCTTCTACCATATTTTTTACAGAAGAGCTTTTCATTGAAAGAACTATATTATCAAAATCAAATCTTTCCAGCAATGAAGCGTGATACAAAGCGCTGTCGCAAAGAGCCTGCGGAGTGGGACTGCCGTATTTTTCAAGAATAGATTTTACTAAAGAGCCTGAATTAACACCAATTCTGATAGGAATGTTATTTCTGCTACAGGCATCTGCAACGGCCTTAACATTGCTATCGTCACCGATGTTACCCGGATTAATTCTGATTTTGTCAACTCCTGCCGCTACTGACTCCAAAGCAAGCTTATAGTTAAAATGAATATCCGCAACTACTGGAATGTTTACATTTTCCTTCAATTCAGAAATAAGTCTTACAGCATCCATATCGGGAACGGCGGCTCTGATAATATCACAGCCGGCCTTTTCCAATTCTTTTGCCTGTTTAACACTTTCATTAAAATTATGTGCAGGAATATTCAGCATTGACTGAACTGTAACCTTTGCTCCCCCACCAATTAGTACATTTCCTGCTTTTACTTGCTTTTTACTTGCCATAATATCACCAAATCAACTTAAACACATCATTAGCTGTTATTACTATCATTAATAATATGAGAAGTGCCATTCCAACACCATTGACAATAGCTTCTGCTTTTCTGGGCACTGATTTTCCTCTGATTGCTTCTATAATTAAAAATACAAATCTTCCTCCGTCTAACGCAGGGAAAGGAAGCATATTGAATAAACCAAGATTTATTGTAATTATCATCATAATGTAGATAATACTGTTTACGGCATCCATAAAACCATTGCTTTCAAGACTGGTGGAAGCAACGTCTGTTATTGCAGAAGCAATGCCCACAGGACCTGACATATCGTTAAAACTGAATTTTCCTGATAAAAGGCCTCCGAGACTTGCATAAACCATTTTGCATGTTGACACAGTTTGCTTAAAGGTTTGAGAAGTAACAGATCCGACATTCTTCTCTATAGGCTCAACATAAAAATCCATAGATACCTTTGGTTCACTATTATCCTTTGTTGTATAGGTGAAGAACTGAACATTTTTCAGTTCCGTTTCTTTTCCGTTTCTCTCAACAACAATATCGGCCAAAAACCTTTGACGTGTTTCTTTTTCTACAATTTTTTCTATTTTGTAGTCCTTATTATTACAGGATTCATTTATTTTTTTATAATACTCTCTATAAATTTTATTTGCCGAATTTTTATCGGTGACAGCGTTAATCTCCTCTGCTGCTTTTGACAACAGAGTGACAACTTTTTCATAATCTTTATCAGCTATTTTTTTGTCATTTACAAGGGTTGCGGTCATATTATAGAGAAAATTGCAACAGTCTTCTTTATAAATTTCAAGTGAATTACCATTAACGGTTTCCAGATTTGAGGTTGCTATTGGATAGTTAAAATCCATACTATTCCAAATACTATAGCCGTTAATAGATTTGATTACATCTCCCTTTTCAAGTCCGCTATTGGCTGAATAGGATGTTACAGGAAATGCGGAAACAACATTTGAGCTGTATGCAGGCTGTTGCACTACAATTACAAACATCAGAACAAAGCCCAGAATAATGTTCATCACAGCACCTGCAACAATTATAATCATTCTTTTCCAGACCTTGGCATTATTAAATGCCCTTGGTTCTTCAGACTCCTCGTCTTCTCCCTCCATTGCGCAAAAACCGCCAATTGGGAATAATCTAAGAGAATATTTTGTTTCTCCCTTACCAAATGAAAAAATCTTTGGCCCCATACCAAGGGAAAATTCATTTACCTTTACTCCGCTTTTTTTTGCTGTGATAAAGTGTCCGAACTCATGAACAAAAATTATGAGTTCAAAAAGTAAAACACCGATTACAATTAATGCTATAGTTGTTAAAACAGAAGTTATTTTAATCTCCTCCAAATTCAGACAATATCGTTTACATATTGTCTTGCTGATTTATCCGCAAATAAAACATCGTCTACACATTTTATCTCATTTCTTTTTACATTATGCAAAGCATTGTACACAATGTCACCAATTTCAAGGAATTTAATTTTTCCGTCACGAAAAAGCTTATTGGCAACCTCGTTTGCACCATTGACTATTGCAGGAGCAGTGCCGCCCAAATCAATAGCTTCCTTACATGCGACAAGACACTTGAAGGTGTCATAATCAGGCTTATAAAATGTCATAGAGCCAAGTTCTGTAAAATCCAGTTCCTTAACAGGGCTTTCGAATCTGTTTGGATAGGTAATTGCATACTGGATTGGTATTCTCATATCAGGAAGACCAAGCTGTGCAATTACAGAATTATCAACAAATTCAATCATACTGTGGATTATGGACTCCCGATGTACAACTACATCTATCTTGTTCTGTGGCATATCAAAAAGCCAGCTGGCTTCTATAACCTCAAGACCTTTGTTCATCATTGATGCAGAGTCAACTGTAATCTTTGCGCCCATTGACCAATTGGGATGATTGAGAGCATCTGAAACAGTGACGTTCTCCAGTTCCTGTGTGGTCTTGCCGAAAAAAGGACCGCCCGATGCAGTAAGGATAAGCTTTTTAAGCTCCTTTTTTTCGTTCATACCCTGCAAGCACTGAAAAATTGCAGAGTGTTCACTGTCAACAGGGTACATATTTACCTTGTTCCTTTTGACAGCATCCATTACCAGACTTCCTCCCGCAACCAACGTTTCTTTATTGGCAAGGGCGATATCTTTTTTTGCATTTATTGCATTGAGAGTTGGAACAAGACCTACCATACCAACAACAGAATTCAGCACCATGTCAGCTTCATTAGCTGTTGCGGCGGCAATAAGACCCTCCATACCACACATTACCTTGGTATTAGTATCTGCAATTTTTATCTTAAATTCTTTTGCTTTATCTTCACAAAAAACAACAGCAAGAGAGGGTTTAAACTCTCTTACCTGCTGTTCTAAAATATCAATATTACTATGTGCAGTAAGAGCACATATATTTAGGTTAAGTTTTTTGGCAACATCAAGAGCCTGTGTACCTATTGAACCTGTTGAACCAAGTATTGATATTGTATTAACCATTATAATCCTCTTTTATAGTCAGTATTATAGTATCACTACAGTAAATAATGTCACTACATAAACAAATGGTGCAGTAACAATTATGCTGTCAAACCTGTCAAGCATACCACCGTGACCGGGTATAATATCACCATAGTCCTTAATACCCAGATTTCTCTTAATAACAGAAAAGCTAAGATCGCCTAAAATTGAAAGAGGGGTATTGACAAGACCGATAACAATAAGCGCAATATAATTCACATAATCGTATCCAAAGATAAAATTGAATACAAGACCTATAATCATTGCTACAACTACACCTGAAGCAATTCCTCCCAAAGCTCCCTCTACTGTCTTTTTAGGGCTGATATTGGGACAAAGCTTGTTTTTTCCGTATTTAAGTCCTACAAAGTATGCACCTGCATCTGCTCCCCAAGGAATAGCCATTGTAAGAACTGCAAAGAAAGCACAATAGTGGTAATAAGCTGTGGTCATTGCTGTGATTGAAGCCACACCTGTTGTGACAAGTATAGTTGTAAAGAATGAATATGCTATATCCATAAGCCTGACATTCTCATGAAAAAACACCATAACACACAGCGTTGCCACTATGTACAGGAAAAACGGCAAAAACCAAAATCTTGTAAATGATACCATTGGCATAGCAAATCCGTAGGCAATGCATATTGCACTGATTTTAAAATTCTTTAACAACTTCCTTGCGGACAACACCTCTGATACCATTAACACTGATAAAAGAGATAATATAATTGTGGCAATAAATTCCGTAACAAGCTGACTTAAAATTAAAATAAGTATAATTACCGGCACACCTATTGCCGAAGACATAATTCTGGTCTTCATATTCATACTCCTTAAACTCCGCCAAAACGGCGATTCCTTTTTGCATATTCAAGCAGTGCAAAGTTCATATCGTCAGTACTGAAATCTGGCCACAGCTTGTCCATTATTACATATTCGGAATAAGCTGACTGCCACAAAAGAAAGTTTGATGTACGATATTCACCCGATGGTCTGATTATTAAATCAGGATCAGGCTGACCTGCTGTGTAAATGCTGTCTGAAATCATTTTTTCTGTAATATCATTGGCAGACAGCTCCCCTTTCGCTGCTTTTTCTGCCAATTTTTTGGCAGCCATAACAATTTCGCTGCGGCCGCCATAGTTCATTGCAAGGTTCAGCACCATACCGTCACGGTTGCGGCTGCCCTCTACTGCGTCCTTCATAAGGGATTGAATTTCCTCACTGAAGGCTGTAGTGTCACCAATGAACTGCAGTTTTATGGTATCATCTTTGAAATCCCTTAACGCTTCTTCCAAATATTGCTTAAAAAGCTTCATAAGGGCACCTACCTCATCCTCCGGTCTTTTCCAATTTTCTGTAGAAAAGGCATACATAGTGAGGTATTTAATACCGATATCACTGCAATATCTTATTATTTTTCTAAAATTTTTGGCACCTGCTGAATGACCTGCACTCCGAGGAAGCCCTCTTTTTTTAGCCCATCTGCCATTTCCGTCCATAATAATGGCAACGTGCTCCGGCATAACAATATTTTCTATGGAATAGTTTTGTTTTTTCTTAAAAATACCCATATCAGATTGCCATAATTTCCTTCTGCTTTGCAGCTGAAATACTTTCTACTTCCTTGATAGCCTTATCGGTAATATCCTGAATTTTCTTATCACCTGACTTCTGGTCGTCTTCGGTAATTTCTCCTGACTTCTTCATAGCCTTAATTTTTTCGTTGGCTTCTCTTCTTGCATTACGAATCTGAACTTTGGTATCCTCTGCCATTTTGCTGACATCTTTAACAATGTCTTTTCTTCTTTCC
Source organism: Oscillospiraceae bacterium (assembly GCA_022508865.1). GTDB lineage: Bacteria > Bacillota > Clostridia > Oscillospirales > Acutalibacteraceae > Ruminococcoides. The sequence goes on from JAFLUK010000051.1 coordinate 5,800, forward strand.
TCTGTGAGAGGCGGGAAAATAAGTCTGATAACCTTGCCGTCATTCTGTGGGTTAATACCGATTTCTGACATTTGAATTGCTCTTTCAAGCGCTTTCAGGAGAGAAGCGTCCCAAGGCTGTACTACAAGTGTTCTTGCCTCTGTAATGGAAACATTAGCCACCTGATTTACAGGTGTTGGTGTACCATAGTAGTCAACTGTTACCTTGTCCAGAACACCGGGGTTTGCTCTGCCTGCACGGATTGAAGCATATTCAGTCTCAAGATGTTCAATTCTTCTTTGCATTTTTTCTTTTGTTGTTTTGATTAAATTATCCATATTATCCTCCATTAGCAGCAAATTGTGCCGATATTTTCACCGCACACTGCTTTATAAATGTTCATTGGTTCATCAACGCTGAATACCAGAATAGGCATTGCGTTATCCTTACAGAGAGAAGCAGCTGTACTGTCCATAACAGCCAAATTCTTTGCAAGTACTTCGTCATAGGACACCTTGTCATACTTCTTGGCATCAGGGTTTTTCTTTGGGTCACTGTCGTATACACCGTCAACCATAGTGGCTTTCATAATAATGTCTGCATCAATTTCAACTGCTCTTAAGGCGGCTGCTGTGTCTGTGCTGAAGAATGGGTTACCTGTACCGCAACCAAAGATTACAACTCTGCCCTTTTCCAAATGGCGAACAGCTCTGTTTCTGATATAGGGCTCTGCAACCTGTGGCATTGAGATGGCTGTCATAACTCTGACATCAACTCCTGCCTGTTCAAGTGTATCGCCAACACCAAGGGCATTAATTGCTGTTGCCAGCATACCCATATGATCTGCTCTTGTTCTGTCCATTTTACCGGAGGTTCTTCCTCTCCAAAAGTTACCGCCGCCAACAACAATGGCAACTTCTACGCCATTATCGCAACATTTTTTAATAGCATTACAAAATGAATCAACAATATCAAAATCAATACCTTTCTTTTCTGCACCGGCCAAAGATTCACCGGAAAGCTTCAGAAGGACTCTTTTATATTTCTTATCCATAATTTGAAACACTCCTATCCATAATATGTATTTCTATACATCATAATAATACACTATATATGGTAATTTGTAAAGTAAAATAGGATTAAATAAAAAAATAAAAGGAGCGCAAAAACACTCCTTTTTAAAAAGTTAGCTGTTTATAATATCATACAGCTCAATTGCAAATTTTGAATAGTCTGTTCTGTCGTCATTTGAGAAAGAAATTGCCGGGCGAGGATGTGTGTTATACTGTCCTGTCAGCATATACGGAATGTCATAACCCCATTTTATACCCTGCTCCTTAAAACGATGTGTATGCTCCTCAATTATTTTAACAATTGGCTCTACCTTATATTTAGGATTTTTAAGAAATCCAAGTAAAAGCTCAAGGGAACAGTTACCTGCTCCTCTGCCCATTCCGTCAACTGTAGCATCAAGGTAACTTGCTCCGTGGGTCATTGCTTCAATGGTATTGGCAAATGCAAGCTGTTGATTATTGTGAGCATGAATACCAACAGATTTCTTATAAACATCTGCTTTTTCACAATAAAGGTCGGCTAACTTTCTTGACTGTTCCGGATAAAGAGCGCCGTAGCTGTCTACAATATAAAAAACATTGACAGGGCTTTCACCTAAAATATCAAGGGCTTCCTTTAAATCTTCTGTATTTGCTTTGGAAACAGCCATAATATTTATAGAAGTTTCGTATCCCTTTTTTGCGCAGTCCTCTATCATTTCTACTGCGGCAGGAATTGAATTTAGGTATGTAGCAATTCTTATTATGTCAATTGGACTTTCCTTCTTTGGCAAAATATCTTTTTTAAAGTCAGTTCTGCCAACATCAGCCATTACTGCAATTTTAAGGTCAGTTTTATTATCACCCACAATTTTTCTAATGTCGCTGTCGTCACAGAACTTCCATTTACCAAAATCATTAACATCAAATATTTCCTTTGATGCCTTGTAACCGAATTCCATATAGTCAACGCCTGCCTTTACGTTAGCGTTGTATAAATCCTTAACAAATTTGTCGTCAAATCTAAAATTGTTGCACAGACCGCCATCACGAATGGTGGCATCTACAACACGAATATCCTTTCTTACTGTAAGTAAATTACCCTTCTTCGCCATTATAATTCTCCTTCTTCTGATATTATTTCACACAACTAGTATTGTACCACTATGCATAGTATAGCCAATGAATTCTTTTGCACTTTAAACCGATAAAGTGAAGCTGTTGTAAAATAAGGAGCGGAATAACCGCCCCTTAAAATATAACTCGGTTATAATTCTACAAAAGAATTATTTTGTCATACTTGCCACTTCAGCAGCAAAATCGTCCTGACGTTTTTCAAGACCTTCGCCCTTTTCAAAACGAACGAATTCCTTGATTACAATTGAACCGCCAAGTTCTTTAGCTGTTGCATCTGTGTACTGCTGAACAGAAATTTTGTTTTCCTTAACAAAAGCCTGGTCTAAAAGACAATTTTCCTTATAGTACTTGCCGATTTTACCCATAACAATCTTTTCAGCAATAGCTTCAGGCTTACCTGAATTAATAACTTCTGCCTTCATAATTTCCTTCTCATGCTCAAGAACTTCAGCAGGAACATCTTCCTTCTTAAGATATGGAGTGTTAAGAGCAGCAATCTGCATTGCAATGTCCTTACCATATGTTACAAATTCTGCCTTGTCAGCAAGATCTGTATCAAAGTTTACAAGAACACCGATAACGCCGCCTGCATGAACATAAGCTACACAAGCGCCCTCCATCTTGTGGAAACGTCTGAGCTGAATGTTCTCACCGATAACAAGAACCTTTTCCTGAAGAAGTTCGGCAACAGTCTTGTCTGAACCGCTTGCCTGACAAGCAAGAAGAGCCTCTACATCAGCAGGAGAATTATCCATAACTGTCTGTGCACAAGTCTTAACAAATGCCTGGAAATCAGCATTCTTGGCAACGAAGTCTGTTTCTGCATTAACTTCTATTACCACACCTGTTTTATTATCTTCAGATGTCATTGCATAAGCCATACCTTCGGCAGCAATTCTGCTTGCCTTCTTAGCCTGCTTTGCAAGACCCTGCTCTCTTAAAAAGTCAACAGCCTTGTCCATATCGCCGTCTGCTTCTACCAAAGCCTTTTTACAGTCCATCATACCGCAGCCGGTCTGTTCTCTTAAAGCCTTTACATCTTGTGCTGTAAATGATGCCATTTCTATCTTTCCTTTCCAAATATATTGAAATTACTCAAAATTCAAATTATTCTTCTGTTGCTTCTTCAGCTTCTGCTGTTTCTTCAACAACCTCGCCTGCGTTACCTTCTCTGCCTTCGATAACAGCGCTTGCCATTGCACCTGCAATAAGCTTTACTGCACGGATAGCGTCGTCATTACCCGGGATAACATAGTCGATTTCGTCCGGGTCACAGTTTGTATCAACAATAGCAACGATTGGAATATTCAGCTTCTTTGCTTCTGCTACTGCAATTCTTTCTTTTCTTGGGTCAATGATGAAAAGACAACCCGGAAGTGCTTCCATATCCTTGATACCGCCAAGGAACTTTTCAAGTTTTTCAATTTCAAGATTAAGCTTGATAACTTCCTTCTTTGGGAGAAGCTCAAATGTGCCGTCTTCTTCCATAGCACGGAGCTGCTTAAGACGAGCAACTCTTCTTCTGATTGTTGTGAAGTTAGTCATCATACCGCCAAGCCATCTTGCGTTAACATAGTAAGAGCCTGATCTTAATGCTTCTTCCTTTACAGAGTCCTGAGCCTGCTTCTTTGTACCAACAAAGAGTACGCTCTTGCCTTCTGCTGAAACTTCCTTAACGAAATTATATGCTTCGTCAAGTTTCTTAACGGTTTTCTGTAAATCAATAATATAGATACCGTTTCTTTCTGTGAAGATGTATTCCGCCATTTTAGGGTTCCATCTTCTTGTCTGGTGTCCGAAATGAACACCTGCTTCTA
>JAFLUK010000052.1 GCA_022508865.1 Oscillospiraceae bacterium
ATATTAATAAAAATACAACAAAAAAATAAAAAACGACTTGCTTTATTCACCAAGTGTAGAACAATAAATGCAGCAGAGATTTTTAGTATTTACATTGCAGGAATACTAACCCATGGAAAAGCAAAGATTTATACAGACAGCCAAACAGCGATTAAGTACATCAATAAAAAAATTAACTACAATAAACCACGCAGTAGAGAGCAATATTTAAACCATCTCGAATGTAAATACTGGGCTTATCAGGTTAGAAACCTAAAGCTTAAACAAACTATTGAATGGGTAAAAGGACATAGTAATTCAGCAGGAAACATACAAGCTGATAAATTAGCGATGTTGGGTAGGAAAAAATCAAGATGACGTATAATTGATGTTATGGATAGAATTAAAAATTACGCATATATACCAGATTATACAAATAAAACAACAATTCCTAATGGTGATTTTGTTGCACCTAGCAATGGTGTAATCGTTGGTTATACTACTAGTGTAAACAACAACTGTTATGTTAAAGATGTAGAAAGCGATAACCAACTAATATACATTTACCAAACGGGTGCTTATTCAGACCCATCAAAAACTCAAGTAATAGTTGAAAAAGGTAAAGTTTACAATGTTAGTAAATCTGGAGGACAAGTATATTTTTATCCATTCAAGCTATGATGAATAAAAATTAATCTACTAATATATATCCATAGAACCACTTTTGTAGGGATACATCTGAAATAGATAATACATCACCAGGTTTTACTTTTGTTATACCAGGTCCGTAAGAAGCCCAAGAATTTGTAACCGTTTTAGATGTTGTAAACATTCTTCCATTTAACTTAATATTTGTAGATAGGCTTTGATTACCATTAGCATCACCACAACAAAAGAACCATCCAGAGTTTTTAAATACGTATGTTCCATTAACAGCTCTTGGTAAATCATTTTTTAAATCTACATAATTATCATAATTAGGATAAATTTTATTATCCATAACATCAATTATGCGATAACTATTTTACAGGCTTGATTTTTTTATTTTTCACTGTTATATTAAATTAAAACAGGAGGTTTAAATATGGTAAACGTAGACACAAAGCTTTATCGCAAGGATTTTTTAAATAGTCCAGAGGGTGAACATATCTTTGATGAAATGGTAAAAATCGCCAAACATGAAAACAAACAACTTCTTTATAAACAAGAGGGGGAAACCTTTGACGATGGATATTACTATATAGGACTTCCTGACCCAATACCGGAAGAAGAGCTAATCAAACAAGCTTTAAATGAAGAATTAAGCAATAATCTTGCGGTATTAACACAAACCGACTGGATTCAAATTAAAGTCAGTGAAGCTCGTGACTTCGGCACAGAAGAAGAGTATGCTGCACTTAAAGAAAAATACGCAGAAGAAATCGAGAAACGTAAATATCTCAGAGCTAGAAATAAGCAAATAGAGATAGAACTAGCTAATCTTGAAACCAAAGAATAAAAAACTATATAAATACTCCTCTAATTTGTAGCCTCTCTTAATCGAGAGGCTTTTCGCATAATTGATGTTAAGGCGATGTTTATAGTTTCAGCGGTTCTACAACAAGAGGGTATTTCACTATATCTTAATTAGATAACGCTGAAATAACCAAATTTTCTCGTCACTTTAGTTATGCGGACAGTTCCACCTTTAGGAACATAAAACATTGCAGATGCATTACCATACCAACCACCTGCTACAGCAGTACCGCTAATATAACCAACCTCTACTTCATTGATAAACAATTGCACGGTCACTGTGTCATAAGCCTCCCATAATACCCACCAATCCTCTGTCGCAACATATAAGCTTGTGGTGGTTAGTGGGGTATAATCAAGGTAGTCCGGTTTACTACATTTCGTATCCATAACATCAATTATGCGACTTGTTTCTTCTTTAGTTGCTAATTGTAAAGGATTTCTAATAGTTAAGCTTGTTATTTTAGTTCCGTCATCGGTTACTTTACCAATAACAGTACCTATAAATTTATTCCAAGTTTGAGCGGTTGAGCTAACTCCGTTCCATTTCCAACTATTAAACCCTGTTTGGTTTAAATCAAGCGTTCCGGTAAAAGCTGAAAGTTCATTGCTTGAAGCACCTAAAACCAGTGTATTGGCTAAAGGTATCATCAAAGCGGCAGCAGTAACCTCTCCCACTTTTTCGCCAACTAACAACGTATAATTTCCAGCAAGTAACTGGCATCTGATACTATATGCGGTATTTGTGGCAACCGGAACACTCATTGTTAACTTACTTGTTGATTGATTTCCCGTGTATTGATAATTAGAGCCTGATGCAGTTCCGGAAGAAGTCGTACAAGCGACATCTGTGTAAACAGTAGTACCATTAGCCAAGTAATCGCTACCAGATGCTGGAACGTATTTTAATTGAGTCCAATTCGGAGCATCTGAACTACCTGTGTTTATACCCACCTCATAGCCTGTTAGCTGAACATCCCACTTTATCGCACCATCAGACACATAAATAACAGAAGTATCACCACCAATTAAAGCGATTGTTTGGGGTGTGATGATGTCATCTCCGGTTGTTATATCTGTTTCAAAAGGTTCTGCGATATTGTCAGATGTGACATTTACCGGTAATGTAATTGAACCAAAATTACTAACAATACCAAGATTGACATTTACATTTTGAGAAGTAAAATTCGGAGCCTGTGAATTAAACTGATACATTTGGTTTTGTTCAGTATTAAACCAAACATCGAGTAAATTACCTGATTCGGGCTGTGTTGCCGATTCTGTGTAATTAGTGCGAGCCATTAATTCGCCGGTATTGGTTAAGAGAACTGTTTTCTCTGTAGGGTCGCCAACCATACCAGTCCAAAACAGCTCACCGTCTATTTTTACATAAGATTGTGTTAAATCTATTGACCCATTAGTAAATGGTGCGGAAGTAGTATTTGAACCACCAACTGCATTTAAACCTGAACCTACATAAAACGGATTTGAGTTAGCAACAGTTAATCCAACAGTGTAGTTTACACCGTCAGTTGATGATGATAGTTCATAAGTGCTTCCGTCCCAAGTAACTTTAAACCAAACATCTGAGTTAGCAGGAACTGCATGAGTCCAGTTTTTATTATCTATAAGATTATTAGTTGACCCATTTGATGACATATAAGTTAATGGAGTACCAGAAGAACCAAGTCTGATTACTATACCATTATAGTTATTATAATATCCAAGAATCGTACTACTATTCGCAATACTTGTCGGAGTATGTGCTTTAATCACCATTTCAAAGCTTGTAGTAGGTGATTTCATAGGAATAGTTGCGTATATTGATTGACCTGTAAACCCACTTATTACCCCGTCATTATCAACCAAAGCACCAACTGGATTTATGTTTGAATGTACATTAGTCAATGTATAGTTCATATAAGAGCCGTACTCTTGTGTATAGTTTTCATTGACTAAATTATCGTAGCTATCACGACCATTCGGAGCAAGAAGTTTTTGCTTTCCGTTAAAATGGATTAAATTAGCTGGTAAAGATAGAACATCGTCATACTTCCAATATGGAGTTTCTTCGTTTGTAATTACCGGAAAATACATATATCCTTTATAGAAGTTATTTAAGTAATCGCTACCGCCCCAACCTAAAGTAATTGTCTTACCGCCAAAAGGTTGCTCGCTTAATGATACTTGAGTTTCTAAAGAATAAAGAGTTTGATTGGTTGAAGATTGCAGAATGTAGTTTTCTCCGTCAAAGGTTAAACGAAGATAAATCTGCCCCATCACAGAAGAAACAGCTAAACTTCCCTCTGATACGTTACCGTTTAGAGAAATATACAAGTGGTTGTTAATGATACCGATAGAATTATCCATTGTCGGCATTGCCATTAAGACTTGTTGCGTAGTGGTATCAGTACCAGATGGAATCATTATTTCTAAATCAACCTGCCAGCTTTGAGATGTAGGAAATGATTTGGTTAAGATAACGTTTTTATTTACATTAAAACCGCTTACTAGATTGCCGGAAACAACGCAATCATTATTAAAATAAGGATTCGTAGTGGTTTGATATGTGCTTGAATCTTGAACTTCAAGTGCAACGTTTGTTACTCTATTTGTTCCCAAAAAATTAGTATCTAAATAATCTTTATCAATAAACAATGTAGACATATTAGACCAGTTTAGGGTATCAACCGTTGGGGGATTATTTGTATAGTTTCCGGTCGTATTGTAATACAAAGCCAAGGAAGTAGTATCATTTGCATAGGATACAATAGAATTTTTATAATACTGTTCGCCCGCTATCCATTCAGGCACACCCTCCCGATAATTTTCAGAAATGGCTTTACAAAGAACATATTGTAAACCCTGCATTTCCTCTAAACGAGGTAATAAAGTTCCGTTTGTTGTTGCAGCAAGCCACCCATTCAACCAAGCGGGGAGTGATTGAATTTCATTAGGGTCAGTGGAGTATTGAGGACTCCCCTCTTGATAAGAACCATACACGCCAGTATTTTGAGCTTGTTCTGCAAATTGTTTTAATAGAAATCTATTAGCCATTTTTCCCCCTATATATTGCTATTATATTGTGCAAATTGACCTACATTTTCATCACTATAAGTACCAAAACCTATTGTTGTCGGATTTTGTATGGTTGTTGTGTAATCATAGAAACCAAACCATTTACCCTTACCTGTTTCAAAAATATCTATACCAACACCCGCAGGGCGAGGTAAAATATCTTTATTACGGAATAAAAATAATTCTGTATCAGATAAAGGAAATTCAAAAACAAAAATCTCAACCGTCATATCTTGCTTATCAATCATATAAGCTTTGCCACGGTCTTTATAGAGATTATTTAAAAACTCATTCATTGAGGCAATCGCCCCATTCCACCGTGAACCGAATTGACGTATTTTTATAATTTCCCTAAACTCGTCATCGGTTAGAGTTAATAAATTCCCTAAATTATCTGTAAAGTTTCGGGTTATTTTATAAAGTCTTCCCCAAAAGTAATCCAAAGCATCAGGAATACAAGTATCAACATTTAATATCTCATTGTTAAAAGTTTCACTTATATCGCCATAGTGCTTATCCCACACCTCAGCTTTTTTCATTAGTAAATCGGATATGTTTGTATATCCGAATTGTCTTTGAAGATTATTTAATGTGACATCTTTAAACGACATTATTCACCAACTTAACTGAGATATTACCAGAACTTACTACACCAACCTGTTGGATGTTTGTTTGTACATAGTCAACAAAATCAGCGTTAAAAGTACTTACTTTCACACTTAGAATATTAGCATATTCAAAATTTGTCAACGCATTAGATAACTCATTTCCTGATATGGTTTCGCCTATCATAAACGGATTTTCTTGTATATAAGCTGTCATTTGGTTTATTATATCCTGCTCCACATTGGCAGGGGTATAATAGTTATTTTCATATTCTATTTGAACATATACATCAACAACAGACGGGCGGGCTATATTATAACTATATGGATAACCTACTATATCGTCATTATAAATAACTTGTATTGAGCCATTTGTTGCGGCTCCTAGTGTCTTTTGCTCAGTTAATACTTTCGCAATATCTGACCCGCTACCCCCTAAAACGTCAAGATAAATGGAGTGCGGTTGCATAGATACCCCATCAATGATACGTGAGGTTGTCGCATAATTTTCACGCCCTATAACTGATATAACCCCATCTAAGGCGGCGACATTATCAATAATAGCCCCTAAAATTGACCTACCCCGAATATTTAACCAATTATCAGTTATTCTTTTTCTAAAAGTACTATCTGATTCTCTAGCATATCCCATAATACCGTCTGATGGATTATTTACGCTATCTAATCCATTAACAGGGGTAACAATTTCGGTTAATGTATTGGCTATGCAAGGAATAGCCCCTGTTTCGGTACATTGTGCTTGACCGACCACAAAGCCGGACGGTGTAATGGTAACTGCATCGAGTAAAGAAAATTGATTGCTACCATTTGAAAATAATGTGCCTAGCGGAATATTTGTGCCCGCTGAACCGTTAAGCCTTACCGAAACTACCGTTGAAACATCTTGCTTTCTATAATATCCCCATATTCCGGCAGCAATATCCAACGCATCGCCTTTTGCGGTTAATACAGAAAATGAGTTAAGAGCTAAAACAGCTTGTTCCTGTGCATAAGTTAAGGTCTTAACATCATTGACTATCATTTGTCCTTGAGGTGTACCCGTATCAATATTTAATTCATAACCTAAAGCCTCTTTATACGCCTCTTCTAAATCAGCCTTAACCTCTGATGTATCAACCGTAATAACGCCTTGATTAGTAACCTTAAATAAACTCATAGCCTTATTGCTCCGTATGTTGATTCAATTTCTACCAAAAGATTAGCAGTATCCCCATCTTTTGTAAATTGTATATCCCTGATATTATCAATGTCTGTTGGATTATCCAAAATCCTGTTTCTTATTGCTTGCTTGTAATAATTTTGACCGCCGGCCTTACCTAAAATCTCATTATCAAAGTCAATACCCTCTTCCAAATCAAAAGGATTTTCTCTTGCACAAAGCCCGATACGAGTCTTAATATCCTGTGCAAGTGCATTTATCCCATCTTTGACTTGTAAAGAGCCTTGACTGATAATTAAATTATTGTTTTCATCGCAAGCTAAAGTCTTCATATTGAACTTGAAACCCCACTCCCTGACGTTATTTTCCCCGTCCACGTTCCGGCACTACTACCTGAAGTAACATTTACTTCTACTGTGTCGTCAATCCTAGCAATTCCTTTTCCACCCTCACCGCCAAGATTAACCGTCCCGGCGTTGACTGTTGCTGTATCGGAATTGACAGTTACCGTCTTTGTTGTCATTGTAATTGACTCCGGTAAAATATGCAAGACAGAATCCCCATTTTTTACAATAACGCCCGGTTGTCTTGCATTAAAGCTTAACGGTAAATAAACTCCATCGGAAAAGCTAAACATTCGCCTACTTCCAATAGATGCGGCTTGTTTTGTTTGCTTAAACTTTGATATATCTTGACGGCAAGCAATAATAAGCCCCAAATCTCCTATTGCCGCATTTAATGATATTTCGCAATTATCGCCATACATTGTCAGCATCGGTACATTATAAATAATGTCCCCATCAGATAACGGGATTATTTCCCCATTCGTTGCTACGTTTTGAATAACGGGTTGAACATTTACAAATTGACTATTTTCTCCAACGCCAACAACCTTAACAAAAGTACAGGTAAATAGATAATCATTAAGATATTGTTTGATTATCTCTTGAATTGCGGCGAAATCATTACTTATCGCCCCGGGATTAAAGTTTGGCGTACGAGTTTTCATAAATATCCTGCCTTATCAATGTTAAATTTGTTTGCCATTTTGATCCTTTTGTATCTCCAGAGTGAGAAAATGTTTGAATAACGTATGTGTCGCCATTTAATGTGGGAAACTTAATAGATGTTAGATTTACCTTTTGTCCGGTAGATACAGACGGATTAAGTCTTATCTTTACGTTAGCACCTAAAGGAGTCGGCTCAGGAGCACCAATAAGATTGGTATAATTTACCTGAAACGTTGAACCCTCTTTTACTGGCTCGCCTTTTTCTTTTACAATAAGTTTTCCTTTTGAGGAAAATATATCTAATCCTGTAATCTGTGATAAATTTCTTATATGCTGGATTAAGGACTGGTCTTTATACATATAGTTTTCAATATAAACCTCATCAGTAAGATTATTGATAAAAATAAGGTTTAATCTATCTGCAAGAACTTTTAACATTTCTGAAAGCGGGAAACTTCCCTCAAAACTAAAAGAAGCTGTATCATTTACTAAAGATTGATAAAAAGACAAGCACTTTAATTTTATGGAATAATCAGCACTATCAACACTAGGTATTGCCTCAATCACATCGCCATCAAAAATAGTTCCATATAAATTATTATATCCTGCCTCTAAAGTTATTTGATTTTGAATATAATTAGGAACCCACAAAGAGCAAGAGGTCGCAAGATAGCCCATTTTTTCTTTTGTTAATCCACCTATTTCTATAACCGTTTCATTAACCGCCCCTGATACTGTTTCCGATGTGGTAAAAGAAACCTTTGCATTTATATCTAAAAATGACAGTTGTTTAGAGTCAGACATATTCGCCCGCCCTTGATAGAGCTTTAATCTTAAAAATCTTTGCGGTATGCTCCAACTAGCCAAGTCTGTACTCCGAATCATAGATTAAAAGGAACTTATCGTTAAAATCTTCATAATACGGGTCTTCGTTGCCGCATTGGTCTTGAAAATATAAATTTCCACCTAAAATATTTGAAGATAATAACGGCATATTGTTATTACACATTACTCCGTATCTTTGGGGAGTACCATCAACGATAATATCAGCAATTAAACCACCATCAGATAAAGTCCTTAGGTTTATATCAACCGCAAAGATATTTCCTGCATCATCGGTAAGATTGCAGTTTAATGACTGATTCGGCTCATTTAATAGGTTGATGCTATATCTCATATTCTCCCTCTTATGATAAACCAACCAATCTAGCAAATCCTGCGGGAATTGTATCTGAATCGCTAGGTTTAGTTAGATTTTTTTTCCCCACATTAAGAATTTGCTTAAAAGTCATGGATACTTCAAGCAAACCATAATTGTCATAATCTTCCGGTATTTCATAATCTTGTAAAGTATAACCCTCACGCAGTGCTGCTTTTGTTTGAATATTAAGTGAGTACATTCCACTTTTATAATAATTTAAAGTAGTCATAAGTTGAGGTATAGAATCTACACCGCCTAGTAAGGAATTAACTAAAGCACCGACAAGGGTGGAACGTTTTAATATACCTTTAACCGTTAATACATCTGGATCATCATATTTGTAATCTGTTACCATAACACCTGTTTCAGTGGGATATGATGTAACCTGGGAGGTTGAACGGAAAAAAGCCTCTTCAATCGTATTAAACCGCATTATGATTTTTGTTTTCCCGCTCTTATCAGTTTCATAAATGGAATATGTACCACCCAATAAATCCCACGCCTTATTTAAGAAGCCTAATATCATCTTATAACCCCCCCTGTATTTTGGCGAACATATCCAGAAAATCTATTTAATAAATCTTCATTATCTGTTGTTCCTGTTATATTGACATTGAAGTTTTGAGTTATGCGATTTTCCGTACTACTTGCGTTATTAATTATACTTCCCGAATTTGGCAACATTGGTTGATATATTCCACTTTCATCTTCATCATCTTCATAAATATAAACTGGTTGATTATACCTGTCTTCATTATAATTGTATGCACCCTGTGGATAACTTTTATTCGCAAGACTATTTTTTAATTCAATATCAGAATCAATACTATTTATTTCGTCTTTTAAAGCTTTTCCAATAAACGGTATTTTTTCAAATATACCTTTTATCCAATCTAAAAAGCCTATGAATATTTTTGAAAAGACACTACCTAACCATTCAGCCTTTTCTTTGAGCCAATTCCACACACCTGATAAATAGGATTTTACTTGTTCCCAGTTTTCTACAATAAGATAAGCCGCTCCAGCAACAGCAGCTAAAACAAGTAAAATCGGATTTGCCATAAACAATGCAAACAGATATTTCACAATACCGAATAATCCCATAAAGCTTGAGC
>JAFLUK010000053.1 GCA_022508865.1 Oscillospiraceae bacterium
AGCGAAACATTCCATTAATAAAAACCATAATAACCTCCCCCTTGCTTTATATAAATATTTTACAATATAATTTTATCATTTTTAACAAAAAATTACAAGTGCATTTATAAAATATGGATGTAGAAAACATCTCCATGTTTTTGTGCGTTATACATAAAAGAACGCATACAATTTTGTGAACATCTAATTTTATGTTTAATACATAATAAAAAAACCACCGGAAAGGTGGTAAAGAAAAAGGGCTCCCTATTGGGAGCCCTGAATTATTAAGTAAAATATAAGTAAGTTTAAATTACTTGAGTTCTACTTCTGCGCCTGCTTCTTCAAGCTTTGCCTTCATAGCTTCTGCATCGTCCTTGGAAACTGCTTCCTTAACAGTCTTTGGAGCGCCGTCAACAACAGCCTTTGCTTCCTTAAGACCAAGACCTGTGAGCTCACGAACAACCTTGATAACGTTGATCTTGCTTGAGCCTGCAGACTTAAGAACAACATCAAATTCTGTCTGCTCTGCAGCAGCCTCTTCGCCGCCTGCAGCAGGACCTGCAACTGCAACAGCAGCAGCTGCTGATACACCAAATTCATCTTCTACAGCGTGAACGAGCTCGGAGAGTTCGAGAACTGTAAGAGTCTTTAATTCTTCAATAATAGCAGTAATCTTTTCACTAGCCATTTTAATATACCTCCAATAATCAGTTAATTTAAAAATTTAGTTTGTTTTGTGCAGAATCTTATTATTCTGCTGTTTCTTCTGCAGGAGCAGCTTCCTCTGCGGGAGCCTCTGTTTCTGCATTTGTTTCCTTGTCAGCAAGGCAGGCTTCTATGCCGCCCTTGTCAACAACTGCCTGTACACCTCTTGCGAAAGATGCAATAGGTGCCTGGAATGCGCCAAGCACATTTGCAAGAAGAACTTCTCTTGTAGGAAGTTTTGCAAGTGCGTCAACCTTTTCAAGGCTGATAACCTCGCCATCAAGAACACCGCTCTTAATAGCAAAATCCTCGCTCTTCTTAGCATACTTGCTAAGAATTCTTGCTGCGCCTGTGTAGTCTGTTTCACTGGTAGCAATAGCTGTTGTACCCTCTAAAACAGGCTCAAGACCTGTAATGCCTGCTGCTTCGCAAGCTCTGCCCAGCATTGTGTTCTTTACAACAGTGTACTTAACGTCGCATTCACGAAGCTCTTTTCTGAGCTGTGTGTCGTCAGCAACGGTAATACCCTTGTAGTTAACAACAATACAGGAAACAGAAGCCTTAAGTCTTTCAGAAAGGTCAGCAACTAACGCTTTCTTTGCCTCTAAAACCTTTTCGCTTGGCAAATTTTTCACCTCCGTATCAGTAATTATACGCAGTTCAAAAGAAAACCTCTCCTTGGTTTCCGAGGAGAGGCAGTAAATTACAATGTAATTTTGCTTTTTCCTCGGCAGGCGTGTTACCACTTATGCACAATGCACCTGCTGTCTTTAGAACAGCGATTTTATATATAAGCCAAATGGCTTATTAACAGGATTGTTCAGCAACTAAAATCAGTTACCGTACTTTGTTGAAATAACCTTAACACCGGGGCCCATTGTTGATGTAACAGCAATAGACTTGATGTACTGACCCTTTGCAGCAGCAGGCTTTGCCTTAACAACTGCTTCCATAAGAGTTTCAAGGTTTTCTGCAAGCTTTTCTGTACCAAAGCTCTTCTTACCGATTGGGCAGTGAATGATGTTTGTCTTGTCGAGACGGTACTCAATCTTACCGGCCTTTGCTTCCTTGATTGCTTTAGCAATGTCAGGAGTAACTGTACCTGCCTTTGGGTTTGGCATTAAGCCACGAGGTCCAAGGATTCTACCAAGACGACCAACAAGACCCATACAGTCAGGTGTTGTGATGAGAACATCAAAGTCCATCCAGTTTTCCTGCTGGATTTTCTGTGTCATATCCTCTGCACCAACGTAGTCAGCGCCTGCTTCCTGTGCAAGCTTTTCGTTTTCGCCCTTACAGATAGCAAGAACCTTAACATCCTTACCTGTACCGTTAGGGAGAACGATAGCGCCGCGAACCTGCTGATCAGCGTGACGTGAGTCAACGCCCAGTCTGATGTGAAGCTCAATTGTTTCGTCAAACTTTGCCTTAGCTGTCTGAATACAAAGGTCAAGAGCTTCTTTTACTTCATATTGTTTGCTCTTGTCGATAAGCTTTTTGCTGTCGACATAATTCTTACCATGTTTCATTGTTTAATCCTCCATAATTAGGTGGTAAAACGGATTTTCCTCCCACCCGGAATAATTATTCTTCTACTGTTACACCCATACTTCTGCAAGTACCTTCGATCATGCTCATAGCAGTTTCGAGAGTTGCAGCATTAAGGTCAGGCATTTTCTGCTCTGCAATAGCCTTAATCTGGTCTTTTTTGATTGTACCAACCTTCTTTTTGTTTGGTTCGCCTGAACCGCTCTGAAGATTGAGAGCCTTCTTGATGAGTACAGCAGCAGGTGGAGTCTTAGTTACAAATGTAAAGCTGTGGTCTGCATATACTGTAATAACAACAGGAATAATAAGACCTGCGTCCTTCTGTGTTCTTTCGTTAAATTCTTTTGTAAATGCTACGATGTTTACACCGTGCTGACCAAGTGCAGGTCCAACAGGTGGTGCCGGTGTAGCCTTGCCGGCAGGAATCTGAAGCTTAATAAAGCCGATTACCTTCTGTGCCATAATTATTATCCTCCTAATTTTCGTGGTTAATAGTGGGCTTTTGCCCTCCCACTGGGGACACAACATCCCGCTTATATAACAGCCTTTGGCTAATTATATATTTAGTCTTCTGTCAAAAGTTCAGCCTGTGAAATTTCCAGTTCAACAGGAGTTTCTCTGCCAAACATTGACACTGTTACTCTTACGTAGTCCTTTTCAATGTCCATTTCTTCCACAACACCCACAAAATCTTCAAGGGGTCCGTCGATAATCCTAACCTGATCACCAACTTCATAGGAAGCCTCGACAACTCTCTTTTCTACACCCATACGGTAAACCTCGTCCTCTGTTAAAGGAACAGGCTTGCTGGATGGACCGACAAATCCTGTGCAACCTCTGATGTTGCGGACTACATACCAGGTTTCGTCTGTGTAAACCATCTTTACGAAAACATAACCGGGATAGAGCTTGTGCTCTGTTTCCTTTTGTTTTCCGTCCTTCTCCTCAACAACAACCTCTGTGGGAACCTTCACGTCAATAATCATATCCTGAAGTCCTCTGTTTTCAACAGTTGTCTGCAAGGTAGAAGCAACCTTGTTTTCGTATCCTGAGTAGGTATGAACAACATACCATTTTGCTTCTGGCATAATAGACCTTCTTTCCTAACCTAAATATGCCTTAGTTATTGGCTGTCTGCATAACAAGGTCAAGCAAAGCGTAGAGACCTCTGTCAATGCCATAGATAATCAATCCGCAAACAACAATTACCAGCAATACAATACCAAAGTTCTTGGTTGTCTGCTGCCAGGTTGTCCAGCTGATTTTCTTACATTCGCCAATGCAAGCACGGAAGAAAGAGATGATTTTTGAAAAGACACTTTTCTTTTTGTTCTTAGCTTTTGTTTTAGAAGCTTTCTTTTCAGCCATAGTTTTCCTCCGATTACTTTGTTTCCTTGTGCAGAGTATGCTTTTTGCAGAATCTGCAGTACTTGTTCATTTCAAGTCTGTCAGGATTGTTCTTTTTGTTTTTCATTGTGTTGTAATTACGCTGTTTGCACTCTGTGCAGGCCATTGTTACTTTTACTCTCATTAACGGCACCTCCTGGTTATTCTCTTCGAATAATATAGCCTCCCTCAAAAGGGCACAAAAAATAAACCCCTATTCGAGGTATTTAAGATTATAACATAACACTGTCAATACGTCAACAGTTTTTTCTAATTATTTACACTTTTCTTTTATATCAAAAATTATATTGTCAAAAAAGAAATATAAGGAACAGTGATAACCGTTCCTTACTAAATTATTATACGACAATGAATTCTTGCATATCAATAGTATTGACTTTCGGTATTCACTTGTGGTATTTTTGAGTCAGAAACCATCACAGAATCGTTTTCGGACGTTGCGTTAGGGCTTTTTGCATTATGGAGCTGTGTGGTTTCTTTTTTTATATCCTTTTTTCTCCTGTGAAGTCAAATACTATAAAAAAGTATTTTTGATACTGCTTGAACAACATAATCAGAAAATTATTTATTCAGTGTGTCAGCCATAAAGGACTTTTTCTTCTTTGGCTTTTCAGGCTTAACTGTTTTTCCCTTGTACTTGCGGGCGCCCTTTGAATACTTCTGCAAGTCCTCGTCAAAATATTCATACAGCTTGTTATAATCCTCATGGGAAAGCGAATTGAGAATTACAATTGTAATGATTGAGCGTGTATCAAAGTCGCCGTTGCCGTACTGACGGCTGAGAAGACTTCCCAGCTTGTCCAATTCCTTTTTGTTAGCGCCCTTTATGTATGTTTGTATTTTCGGCACAATGCTTTTCTTTGTAAAGGTTACGCCACGGAAGGGGAAGTAGGCATCTGCCTCTGTCTTGATTTCATCTTTTAATTCAGGGAACAGTGTAACAAATCTTTTTGCAAGAAATTCAGGGTCTGCGTTGCCCTCGTCCTTATTTCTCTTCTTCTTTTTCTTTGCCTGCTGCACCTTCTTAATCTGGCTTGTGGCAGTAAGAAGCTCTGTAAAATCCTTACCGATAGATTCGGCATCTGCCATTGTGTTGCTGTCGGGGTCAAAGAACCAAGTGGAAATATTTTTCCACTCATTGTCGGGACCGTCCTCTGTCATTCCGCAGGAACGCATAATCATATGGTTCTTCACATCTGTATAGTAAATTGAATAAGCCATATTTTCGCTGATAAAAAGAGCAACCTTTTCATCAGAATTATCAGAGGCAACCTCCTGTTTTGTAAATCCCTGCGGTGCAAGGATTTGTTCTACTTTATTGCAAATGGCTGTAAAAGCTTTGTTTAGTATATTAGCGTCTGCCATAGTATCACCCTTTCGTCGGTTTGCTATCAATTATACATTGAATACCTTTTTTTGTCAAAGGTTTTTACTGTTTGTACTTCTGAATATTGCACTAAATATATTACCTGTACTTTTGGAGTAAATCGTAATTGTACTTTTCTATTGAGTTAAAATTACTTTCGGAAAAATTACTCCTTGGCTTGTACCAGGAAAACTGCTGATAATGCTCTTTTATGGATTGTGTTCTAAAGTTATATCCGTGAATGGCGCAAATGTCGTTGATAGCCTGTTGTACTTTATCAGAGCCAAGGGCTTTAACCTCGCTGTCTGTCAGCTTTCTTACAGAAATATCCGAAAACACAAGACCGTTTACTGTTGTGTTTGCGGTATTACTTCTTGGCTTTGTATCCCCGGAGTTACTGCTTCCTTCAGTTGAGTCTGTAGACAGGGTACTGCTTGGGGTAGTGGAACATCCTGTTTTGTCAAGTGTTGCGCCGGGGGCAAACTTTGCGCTGTTGCAAATATAGGTTATATATTTTTCCTGATTAAGTTCTTCGTAAGCTTTTTTCAGACCGTTGCTCTTTTTCGGGTACTGCCGCTTGTCCGGCAATGTGCATACTATATAATATGTTATATTGTCTGCTGTAACAGTGCCGTACTCTGTGTAGCCTGTTCCCTTTTTATAATCATCTGTAATAAAGAGGTTATATGTGAACACAAGACCCTTACCGTTATTGCTGCGGTTAATTTTGTCAAAGAAAGACAAATGCTTTGAGCCGTCCTGGGAAACACTGTCCTCTACTGCATACTTATTTTCCCACTTTAAAGGTATATTAAAGGACGCATCCATATTCTGTGAATAATACACAGGCTTATTCTTTGCTGTTTTCACGGTGGTTTCCTGTGCTAAAGTAACCATTTTTGAATTACCCTGAACTGTTGTGGTTGTCTCTGTAGCTATGGTGGTGCTCTCTCTATTATCGGAGGAATTAAAACTACATCCTGCAATCAGTAGCAGAACAGAAGCAATGACAATTATAACAGGCACTATTCTTTTCATATATATACCCCTTTTTAATCTTTTAATTACTTTAATTATTGTACCATAATATGAGGAAAATGCAAATTTTTCTTTATGTGAAAAAATATCACTATTGTAACATATATATCAGATTGATAATAGAAGATTTGCAAAAAAGAGGATAATTTGTAAGTTATTATACAGTTTTGTCATATTTATTGACAGATGTGAAATTTTTATGCTATTATCCATTCAATGCGGCAACAATCCTAAAGAATATTATTTATTGTATTCCGAAGAAGGGAACATCATATGAAAAGCTTTGAGGTTATTAAAGAAAGCGCAAGTACCGGAGATGGATATTACATTTCATATGGAATAAGGTGCAGGTATCAGGACGAGATACTTGACATCAAAGATATTACAGAAGATAAAAATAAAATTGAATTTATTGTAAACATCTTTAACAAGCACAACCCCCACAAAGTTCACATTTATGATATTCTGGAAAATTATCTTATTAATTTTGAAGATTTTTAAGTTGCAATAATCTGATGGTATCAGCCAAAGCCATGCTATGCAAAGCACAACATTTTATGTTATACTATAATCGGTGATAAAAATGAAATGTACATTGTGCCCCAGAAACTGCAAAGCAGAAAGAACCTTAACAACAGGCAAGGGATACTGCAAAATACCGCAAGATATATTTGTAGGCAGAATTGCCCCACACTATTGGGAGGAACCTGTTATAAGCGGCAAAAACGGAACCGCCGCTGTATTTTTCACAGGCTGTACTCTTGGTTGTATCTACTGTCAGAACAGTGAAATCTCTCAACTTAACCAAGGCAAAAAAATGTCCGTGGGTGAAATATGCAATAAAATAAGCGAGCTGCTTAAACAGGGCTGTGAGACCGTCAGCTTTATCACTCCTACCCATTACATTAATAAGGTAAAAGAGATTATTGATACTTTAAAGCCAAAAGTTCCCGTTGTTTATAACACAAGCGGATACGAAACCGGGGAAGGAATAAAATCTCTAAATGGATACATAGACATATATTTACCTGATTTAAAGTACAGCAGTAATGCATTGGGCAAGGAGTACAGCAATGCAGATAACTACTTTGACGTTGCCTCAAGGGCTATTGAGGAAATGGTACTTCAGACAGGAGCTCCTATATATAATAATGAAAACATACTGCAAAGAGGAACTGTTGTAAGGAACCTTGTACTGCCCAACCATACAAGAAACAGCATTGAGGTAATTGAATATCTGTCAGAAAAGTACGGAGACACCATCTTATTTTCACTGATGGGTCAGTATATTCCCTGCCACGAGGCAATAAACCACCCAAAGCTAAACAGAAAAATCACCAAAAGAGAATATCAAAAGGTACTTAATGTATTTGAAAACAGCAATCTCACAGGTTTTTGCCAAGAGCTTTCTTCTGCTGACGAAAGTTATATCCCCAACTGGGCAATCTAATCTTACTTCCTGTTTGTCCTGATACAAAAAGACCGTTGGTTTAAATAAATACAACAAAAAATAATATTGTGCTTTTTTCAACTCGACTTTCACAAAAGGTCGGGTTATTTTTTTATGTAATTTTATTGTGTATATTTGGTAAAAATCGGTCCATAATCATTACAACACACACAATTGAAATAGCATTTTTTGACAGCTGAATTTACACTGCAAAAAGGACAAAACCTCACAAGTCCCATAAAACCTAAATTCTTAAAAATTCAGCCCTGAAAACCCATTGTGTTTTTATTCTAATTTAGAATTATCATTGTGTTTTTTAGTCAAAAAATGTAATTTTTTGAATTTTGTGAAAATCATACAAAAAAACACGCTTTTATTTGTGCAGGTTATCATATAGCCCAATAAAATGCCCCAAAATGGCTGATTTTGGGAATTTGAAGGTATATTTCCATTGCAGAAAATACCGTTACAAATTTGACATTTTTAAATTACCTGCTATAATACACGGCGATGTGTCCAAATCACAAAAAAAGAGGAGGTCAACATGATTAAAAAGATAATTTCTCTAGTGTTAATGCTTGCACTAGTATCAGGTATACTCAATATCACATTGATTACTGCCGCTGCAAAAACAGACGAAAAATTTACTTATGATATCATGGATGATGGCACTGCAAAATTAACGGATTACACAGACACAGAAACAGAAGTTTTAATTCCAACAGAAATTGACGGATATACCGTTACAGAAATCGGAGAAAAAACTTTTAAGGATAATCAAGACATTACTGCAATTACAATTTCAGAAAATATTGCAGAAATCGAAGAGGACACATTTCAGCATCTTGATGATTTGACAATTCACTGTTATCAGGACTCATACGCAGAGAGCTTTGCTCAGAAAGAAGAAATCAACTATGTATTTCTTATTGATAGAATCAGTATCATAGAAAAGAGAGCAATTCTCAACACAGGCTGTTCAAAGACACTGACAACAACAGTTTCACCTTTATCAGCCTTTAACAAACTGAAAAGCTGGTCAAGCAGCGACACAAAGGTTGCTACTGTTGACCAAAACGGCAAAATTACAGCCAAGTCAAAGGGCACGGTAAAAATCACTGCCCAAACACTGGACGGAAGCCAAAAGACAGACACCTGTATAGTTACAGTTAAACAGCCTGTTGAAAAGATTAAGATTAAACAAAAGAATATAAAGCTGGATGCCGGCAAATCAAAGAAGATTAACACTGCTGTTTTGCCAAAGGACGCCAACAACAATGGGCTGAAGTGGACATCTTCCAATAAAAAGGTTGCCACTGTAGACAAAAACGGTATGGTAACTGCCAAAAACAGAGGCATTGCCAAAATTACAGCAAAATCTACCGACGGTAGCAAAATTACCGCAAAATGCAGAATTATCGTAAGACAACCTGTTACAAAGGTTACACTTTCAAACAAAAGCACCACACTTAAAATCGGTGATGAAGTAACCCTAAAGGCTACAGTAAAGCCAAAGAACGCCAACAACAAAAACCTTAAATGGTCAGTTGCCGACAATAAGGTAGCTTCTGTAAGCAAAGACGGCAAAGTAACAGCAAAGGACACCGGCAGCACAACAGTTTATGCAAAAACTGCCGACGGAAGCAAAAAACAGGCAAAATGTACAGTTACAGTAAAAAATGCCATTGAGCTTACAGAAAGGGAAAAGGACATTCTTATGAGAAGTCTGTATCGTGAGGCAGGCAGCACAAGCTATCAGTGCAAGCTGTACGTATGCTCTGCAACTCTTAATCTGTGGAAGAAGAACTACTCCCATATGTCACTTGAGAGTATGCTGAGAAGCTACAACATCTTCTCAACCGCATACACACTTGACTCTGTTAC
The DNA here is from genome assembly GCA_022508865.1 of Oscillospiraceae bacterium. Taxonomy (GTDB): domain Bacteria; phylum Bacillota; class Clostridia; order Oscillospirales; family Acutalibacteraceae; genus Ruminococcoides. The sequence goes on from JAFLUK010000053.1 coordinate 9,381, forward strand.
CGCAAGCGAAAAGGCTATTGTTAAGCCTGCTGTTGAACAGATTCTCAAATACGGTACAGTATCTGATGTAAAATATTTCAGAACCTGCTACTACCACAGCTTTGGCACACCTGTTATAAATATTAATAATGTATATTTCAGTAAGTAAATTTTCACCCTCTGCTATTTTAGGCAGAGGGTTTTCGGTGTGTAGAAAAACTTTTTTCTACACGCCGGAGGCTGTTGAAAAAGGAAGGCATATTTTTCAAAGGCTGCCCACAGACGTACAAGGGTACTTCGAGG
>JAFLUK010000054.1 GCA_022508865.1 Oscillospiraceae bacterium
CCATAACTCTTCTTTGGTCAGCTTAAATATTCTCTATCTTTCTTTATTCAGTTTTCAGGGTGTAAGCCCTTTTACATAGGTTGCGACTAACGTAAAACAGCAACCGTTTATTTGACAGATTATACCACACCTTAAGGGTGTGGTTTTGTTTTTTAAAAAGAGTAAACCTCGAAAATCTGATAGTAAAGGAGAATACACTGATGATAGGACATTTTGGATTTTCGTATATTGGATTAATCTTCTTACTGATGTTATACATTCCAAATATAGTTTGGGCTACAAAAAAGCCACAAAGATATACTCCCGAAAAGGAAAAGAAGGTTCTTGTGCTTTTTGAAAGAACAGGCGAAGTTTTAACTACAATGTGTGCCCTTGTTTTTGATGATTTTAATTTACACAGTTGGTCAAATTGGACTTGGTGGATTATTTCGGCTTTTGTTTTAATGGTACTTTATGAATTGTGGTGGATACGTTATTTTAAAAGTGAGCGAAAACTATCAGATTTTTATAGCAGCATTTTGGGTATTCCCCTTGCAGGGGCGACATTGCCTGTAATTTCCTTTATTCTCCTTGGCATATACGGCAAAGTTATATGGCTTATAATTGCCGCAACAATCTTGGGTGTCGGACATATTGGTATACATGTACAGCATAGTAAAGTGATTAAAGATTAGAAATAAACAGGATATAAAATTATAAAACAATTACGCAGACCATTAGTAAAAAACTAATAAAAAAAGGGGTTGTTTTGAAAAACTACCCCTTCTACTAGTAAAAAGTAAATATTGATATATAGAATTTAAAAGTAAGCTCTGATTAAGTCATGAAAATTTTTTGCAAAACAGGTTGCAACGGTTATTAAAATTCTACAATCCGTATTGGTGCCATGCTAATTCTGTTTAAAAAGCTAATTTTTAACATTATTTGTATTCAGTTTATTTCTGATATGGGCGGCAATCAACCATACCGCACCTATTACAAAGAGAATAACCGAGATAATCTGACTCGTGGAGAGTCCAAGTGCGAAGCCACGGTAGTCATCACCTCGAAAGTATTCCAGAATAAAGCGATAGACAGGATACGTAATAAGATAGACAGCGAAAAGTCTATGAGAAGCTTTTCCTTTTTTGTACATATAATAAAGCACGAAGAAAAGAAAAAGATTAAAACCTGCCTCGACGAGTTGCACAGGAAATCTAGGAACATGATTAGCACTCTCAACAAGAGCATTTTCGTACACAAAGCCCTTTTCCCACTCAACTCCGTAGCAACAACCCGAAAGGAAACAGCCAATGCGGCCGAAAAAATGAAAAAGTGGAATCGCAATGGCACCGATGTCGCTGTAGTCGCTGAAGTTAAGCTTTTTTATTTTGATAAATATGGCGAAAACCATAGCTGCACCTATAAGTCCGCCGTAGAAAACCGAACCACCGAAGATATACCCCGCCACAGAGATAAAATCGTTGAAGGACTTGATAATTTCCAAATGTGAAAATACGTGCACAATAGCGTCAATTTGAGTAATTGCGTATAGAATATGGCTGAAAACAAACACACCGAGAAAAGAAAAAAGCATCATATAGAGCATATGAAATTCGTCAAGACCTTTCCTTTGAGCCAGTTTATAGGTTACAAAAAGAATTGCAAGAGCACCGATTAACGCACAAATGGCATACATTGAAATTGTCTTGCCAAAAAGTTCTATACTTGGAAACATAAAAACCTCTTAAAATTTATTAAACGTATGAATCAAAAAACATAGTGCATTGACAATACAGAACTTCAAAGTAAAACAGGCATAAGTTGCCCTTATGCCTGCTTTATATTGTTTTTTAAGTTATCAGAGTGCACCTGCTGAAGCTAATATACCAGCAGCACAAGCAACACAAATTACGCCAATTGCAGCAAATGAAGTACCGATAATTCCAAGTACAAGACCAGCAATAGCTAAACCACGGCCCTCACCTGTTTCTTTAGATGTTTTCATACCCTTTGCGCCAAAAACAATACCCAGAATAGCTAAAACAAGAGTAAAGTAGCAAACAACAGGAATGAATGAGCCAACAATACCAAGAATACCGCAGACTAAAGCCCCAATAGACATACCCTTTGATGATGTGTTATTTTCCAAAGCTTTTCCCTCCTTATTATTATACGAAAATTATACATTGAATTTTGTATATTGTCAATAAACAGCACAAAGTTTCTTTAAAATCTTTTATGTGAGTTTTTGTTTGTTTATTTGACTATTGCTTGATTTTTTTGACTTTTTTCCGGCAATCTCATTATAAAATATTTTAAAGTTACATCATTTTAACATATACAAAAGTTAAATTGCATTATGCGCTTTTGTATTGATAAAAGGCGGATATTGTGGTATCATACAATTAATAGTGTACGGTGGAGGTATTGCTATGAAAAAAGATAAAATAACAGCTGCTTTATTGTCGATTGTGTTGCTGTTTACAGCAGTATTTGTTACAGGCTGCGACGGCAATAATGAAGAACAGGAAAATACGCAGCCCACAACATTATCAGAGGAACAAAAGCTGGAAAAAGAAATTGCAGACTGCATTGATGTAACTGTACAGGCAGACAAAACAAAAGCGCTGGAAGACCAGCTGAAAAAATATCCCGAATACTATATCAACAGCGATATGGGCTTTGAAAACCTTGAAAATTTCAAAAAATGTGTAGAAGAAAATTTCTATACAGTAGACACAGAATATCATATTCTTGGTGTTAAAGACATAACTGATAAACAGGAAAAAAAGGTTGAAAAGGAACTGCTTGAAAGCTTTGAAGCAAAAATTGATATTCAAAGGGTAGCAAAGGTAGATGTGGAATATAAATATACAAATTATTCCGATAAAAACAAAATAGATGACAGCACCTTTATTCCAACCACAGAATATTATATTCAATTTGACAACGTGTGGTACTACGGATGGGGTCTTGATTTAAATACGCAATTTATTGAATATTAAAGGATTGTTGACAATACTTGAATTTGCATTAAAAAAATGATAAAATAAATTGATATAGATTTTTTCTGAATATGTAATATATAGAAAGGATTGATGATAATGGGTATGACTATGACTCAGAAAATTCTTGCGGCTCACGCAGGGCTTCCTGAAGTTAAGGCAGGTCAGCTTATAGAAGCAAATCTGGATTTGGTACTGGGTAACGATGTTACCTGTCCTGTTGCTATTAATGTTTTTGAGGAAAACGGTGCTTCAGCGGTCTTTGACAATACAAAGATTGCTATGATTATGGACCACTTTACCCCAAACAAGGATATCAAGGCAGCAGAGCAGGTAAAGAAATCACGTCAGTTTGCTGATAAATATGACATTAAGAATTATATGGACGTGGGTCAAATGGGCATTGAGCATGCACTGCTTCCTGAGATTGGTCTTGTAGGACCCGGCTCACTTTGCATTGGTGCAGACTCCCACACATGTACATATGGCGCACTTGGAGCATTCTCAACAGGTGTAGGATCAACAGATATGTGTGCAGGTATGATTTCCGGCAAAGCTTGGTTTAAGGTGCCTTCTGCAATTAAGTTTGAGCTTGTTGGCAAACCACAGGGCAGTGTCAGCGGAAAAGACGTTATTCTCCATATTATTGGTATGATTGGTGTTGACGGCGCGCTTTACCGTTCAATGGAGTTTTGCGGTGAAGGACTTAAATATCTGAATATGGATGACAGACTTTGTATTGCAAATATGGCTATTGAAGCCGGCGGCAAAAATGGTATTTTCCCTGTTGACGACATTACACGTGAATATTGTAACGGCAGATTTCAGGGTACTCCTGTGGAATATTCAGCCGATGAAGATGCAGAATATGACGAAACATATGTTATTGATTTATCTGCACTTCGTCCCACAGTTGCTTTTCCTCATCTTCCTGAAAATACAAGAACAGTTGATGAAATCGGAGAAACAGAGGTTAAGATTGACCAGTGTGTAATCGGCTCTTGCACAAACGGCAGAATTTCTGACCTGCGTGCAGCAGCAAAAATTCTTGAGGGCAAAAAGATTGCCAAGGGCGTGCGTTGTATCATCTTCCCCGGAACACAGAATATCTGGAAGCAGGCTATGCACGAGGGTCTTTTTGACATATTTATTGATGCAGGTGCAGTTGTTTCCACACCAACCTGCGGTCCTTGTCTTGGTGGTCATATGGGTATTCTTGCCGCAGGAGAAAAGGCAATTTCAACAACAAACAGAAATTTTGTAGGTCGTATGGGTCACGTTGACAGCGAGGTTTATCTTGCTTCTCCTGCTGTTGCGGCAGCTTCGGCAGTAACAGGCTACATAACCGACCCTGACAAGCTTTAATTAAAGGAGGATAATGTTATGAAAGCATATGGTACAGTACATAAGTATGGTGACAATGTGGATACAGATGTTATCATTCCTGCAAGATATTTAAACACCTCTTCCCACAAGGAGCTTGCCGCTCACTGTATGGAGGATATTGATAAAGATTTTGTAAGCAATGTTAATGAAGGCGATATTATGGTTGCAGAAAAGAACTTTGGCTGCGGCTCATCTCGTGAGCACGCACCAATTGCCATTAAGGCTTCCGGTATCAGCTGTGTTATTGCTTCTACCTTTGCAAGAATTTTTTACAGAAATGCAATTAACATCGGACTTCCTATCCTTGAATGTGACGAGGCTGCAAAAGATATTAAGTCAGGTGACAAGATATCTGTAAACTTTGACACAGGTATTATCACAAATGAAACAACAGGCAAAACCTATCAGGCAGAGCCTTTCCCACCGTTTATACAGAATATTATTACAAAGGGCGGACTTATCAATTCCATTCTTAATAAATAGTATTTTTTAAAGCATAAGGAAAAGAAGGGGTATTATTATGAAAAAAATTGCAAGTTTATTATTATCAGCGGCAATTATTTTTGGAACTTTGGTTTTTGCAACAGGTTGTACAAAGGTTCAAAAGGTTGACCTTTCCAAGTATGTGGCTTTTGAAGGCTACAGCCAAATGGCAAGCATAAAGGAACAACCTGAAATTCAGGATTATGAAACTGAATATGAGGAACTTAAGGAAGAACGTTCAGAGGCAAGGGATGACGATGACGATGAAAGATACGAAGAATTAAAGGAAAAAATGTCCCTGCTCAAGGACCTTAAAAGAGCTCTTGACTGTGTAACCTTTAAGGTTGTTAAGGGTGACGACGGCAAGCTTGCTAACGGGGATACAATTGTAGTTAAGGCAAGATATAACGAGGATAAGGTTGCAAGATATGACGTTGCCTTTGAAGATGACGAATTCGAAGTTAAGGTAAAAGACCTTGAAGAAAAGGAAATTGTAGATGCCTTTGACGAGAAATATGTAAAAGTTACATTTACAGGAATTGACGGCACAGGCTCTGTTGACATTGAAAAGACAGACGAAGCTGATGATTTGAGTATTTATTATTCAGCAGACAAGACATACGGTGTATCAAACGGTGAAAAGCTCAAGATTAAAGCCTATACATATTCTGATGAGATTATGCTAAAGGATTGCGACGAAGACGGCAATGCTACAAAGGAATTTACAGTTGAAGGTCTGGGCGAAATTCCTGAAAAGCTGGAAAATGTTGATACCTCTGAAATAGACAAGGAACTTCTTGCTAAAGTGGAGGAAAAAGCAGCAGAAAAGGGCGCAACAGACGATGGTTACAACTTCGGTATTGCAGGTGATAATTTCCGTTATTCAGAGATTAAAATTCTCAACGCCGGCAAACTAAAGGCAGAAAAGAAGATTTACGGCTACAAAAAGACTTCTTACAGCATAGACAATATTTATGCAGTTATATATTCCCAGTCCTGCAAGGTAAAAATGATTGACCCAAGCTATAGCAGTAAGCTTAAGAAGGGCGCTGTTAAAAATGTAAATGCATACTTTATTGCATATGTAAATGACTATACAATGGTTTCAGACAGCAAATTGCAATTCCGCAGTGACTATTATTACATTTCAACCTCAAAGACATATGAGTCTGTAAAAGAAGCAGAAAAGTATATCAAAGATTACTACGACAGATATGAGTTTACAGAGGTAAAGTAATTTAACACATCAAATAACCCCCTGTTCAATTTGAACAGGGGGCTTGTCAGTGTAATTTAAGAATTAAGTATTTCATCCTTGTGGATTTTTTCTCTTTGCTTTTGGCGTTTGTATCGATAAAGGATATTTGTAGCCCATTCTCTGTCAATGGTAAGAAAACCATTAAGGTTTCTGTCCTTTACTGCAAGCTCCTCTACAATAGCAAGACTTTTGCTGTAGATTTCCAGACGAACAGACTGAATATACGGTTCTTTTTCAAGACCTATCAGAAAGGTAAAGCCCATGGAATTTGACTCTCTGTCATACATAGACAAATAACCCTCTGTTACCTCACGGAGGTTTAGCTTTCTGGCAACAGATTCGCTGATAGCCAGCTTTGTCATTTCCACAGCCATATCATCAAGACCGCTTTCAAAGATAAACAGCTTTTCCCTGAAGGTATTAAAATCCGGTGCAAGTCTTTTTCTGATACCCTTTAAGTTTTTAAATTCTTCCTCCAGCTCGTTGTCCGCAAGTTGAAAACGGTCAATTTCGGGAATAAGATAAATCATAAAACGCTTTTTCATATCGTTATACAGCATAGGGTATGTAAGACTTGCCTCGTGTCCACAGCTGTGACAACGCCAACGAAACAGATTTTCCTCCAATATTTCATTGCGAAGATGGGGGTTGTTGGTTGCGTTAACACTTGTATATAGCTTGCCCTCGGTGGTCTGGTTGCACTTGGGGCATATTATCTCTTTTATTACAGATTTTTGCACTTTAGTGTCTCCTTTAAATAGTTCTATTAATATTATAATAAAATAAAAGTCTTACGCAAGTTATTTTAAAAAATTTATTGATTTTATTACAAAAATCTGTAATAATATAAGTACATTATTCTTATATTTATGAGAGAAAAGGGGCTTTGATATGGCTATTTTAGAAAATATTATTGACGGAGTATGCATTGCAAAGGAAAAAATTACAGAAACGGCCCAGAGCATAGTGGAAACAAGCAAGAAAAATGCACAGCTCAACCGCCTTCGCAATATGATGAAGAGAGAAAATGAAACAATGGCAAAGGCATATCAGGCTCTTGGTAAGATTTATTATGAAAAAATGACTGACGAGGAGATGAAAGAAAATCAGCTCTTTTGTCAGATTATTAATCAAAGCCACGACAAACTGGAAAGAGCCCACAAAAGATATATTCAGATTGAAAAGGGTATTCAGGAAAGTGAAAAACAGGTAAGGGAAAGTATTACCCCCGATGATTTGGACTCTTTGACAGTTGCCTGTTCAAACAGCGAAGAATATAATGCAGTTGATGCTACTCCAAAGGAAGAATCTAAAAAAACAGAAGAAGTTGCAGATGAGGATTCTTTTTGATATTTTATTGATTATTAAAATAAACAAGCACCTACACACATTGTTATGTTTGCAGGTGCTTTTTTTTGCAAATTTTCTCCTCTTTTTTGGCTATGTTTCATAACTTGTGAATAGGATATGAATAGCCTGTGAAGAAACTTCGTTACAAGATATATTTTCTGATAATTTCGGCCACACCGCATTCATTGTTGCTTACAGTTACCAAATCTGCGTAGTCTGCAACACCCTCCTTGCTGTTTGCCATTGCAACACCCAGTCCTGCCTCTTTAAGCATTTCTACATCATTAAAACTGTCGCCCATTGCTATCATTTTGGCAACAGGTATTCCCGTAATATGTGACAGTGTATGAAGGCCATGGCCCTTGTTTATGTTGGGCGGTGTAATTTCTATAAAATACGGCTCACTAAGGAAGACATGAAGATTAGGTTCAAGACGTTCTTTCAGTACCGGAAAGTATTTTTCTACTACCTTGGGATTGTCAATAAGCAAAAGCTTGTTCATTTCTATATCAAGACTTAAAAAGTCCTTGGTAAATTCAAAGGGTAGTTTGACGATTTCTGCCTCGGCATATGAATATTCATTCAAACTGTTTCCTGCAAATATTTTTCCGTCAATGGGGGTGGATACAGTCATGGAGCTTTTGCCCACAATGTCAAAAACCTCACCCAAATATTCCTTTGGAAAAGGGCAATTGTAAAGAATCTTTTTGTTCTTTACATCATAAATTCTGCCGCCGTTATAGGACATTACATATCCGCCGAATTTATCAAGCTGAAGTTCCTTAATAAAGGGCAGAATACCACTTTCTGGTCTGCCTGTTGACACAGCAACTTTTTTTCCTGTTTTTTGCATTTCAATAATAGCTTCTATATTTTTCTTGGGGATTATCTTGTTGTCATTGCACAAGGTGCCGTCCATATCAAGGGCAATTAAATCATATTTCATAATATCATCTCCAACAGGGATTTTATCATAATATCCCCTGTTTTTCAAATTGTTTTATAAAGATTTGAGTAATGGCAAAAAAACTGCTAAATACATATAACTTTTACACAAATTAGTTGTTGATAAAAATCTTACTTATTGATAGAATATCTAATTGTAATTACATATCTGTTATCGTTCTTCAAAAGAATTATATTGACAAAAAAATATCATACAATGTTATGTGTAATATAATGTCAAAAAATGCGGTTTTTTGCCCAAAGCGGTTTTTGTGTAAATAAAAAGCATTACTATGAAGCTAAGGAGTTAGGTTTATATGAGACTTGGTCTTGACGTAGGCTCAACCACCATTAAGTGCGTTGTGCTGGACCATAATAATAAATTACTTTACAGCACATACGAAAGGCACTATAGCCAGATTACCTCTAAAATCGGAGAAATTTTGCAGAGAGTAAGGAAAGAAGTACAAGGTGTGGAAAACGCTCTTGTAGCCCTTTCCGGTTCAGCAGGTATGGGTGTTGCAGAGCAGTGCGGACTTTCCTTTATTCAGGAGGTTTATGCAACAAGAGTTGCCACAAATACCTTTATTCCCGGAACAGATGTTGTTATTGAGCTGGGAGGAGAGGATGCAAAAATTCTGTTCCTTACAGGAGGAATGGAGGTAAGAATGAATGGTACCTGTGCAGGCGGTACAGGAGCGTTTATTGACCAGATGGCAACACTTCTCAATGTTCCGTTGGAGGAGATGAATGACCTTTCAAAAGAATACGAAAAAACATATACCATAGCTTCCCGTTGCGGCGTTTTTGCAAAAACAGATATTCAGCCTCTTCTTAATCAGGGAGCAAGAAAGTCAGACATTGCCCAAAGTATATTCCGTGCAGTTGTTAATCAGACAGTTGCAGGTCTTGCACAGGGAAGAGAAATAGAGGGTAATGTTGTTTACCTTGGCGGACCTCTTACCTTTATGAGTGAATTGAGAAAATGCTTTGATAAAGAGCTGAAAACAACAGGAGTGTGTCCTGAAAATTCCCTA
>JAFLUK010000055.1 GCA_022508865.1 Oscillospiraceae bacterium
CAGGATTGTGGGTAACCATAACAACAAGTCTGTCTTTGGCAACCTCCTTGAGCAAATCCATTACCTGTATGCTTGTGGCGCTGTCCAAAGCGCCTGTAGGCTCGTCGGCAAGGAGAATATCAGGATCGTTAACCAATGCTCTTGCAATGGCAACTCTCTGCATTTGTCCCCCGGACATCTGATTTGGCTTTTTGTGGAGTTGGTCGCCGAGGCCTACATCATCAAGGGCTTTTTTTGCTCTTTTTCTTCTTTCGGATTTTGAAATTCCCGAAATAGTCAAAGCAAGCTCAACATTAGACAGAACAGATTGATGTGGTATAAGGTTATAACTTTGGAATACAAAGCCGATTGTGTGGTTGCGGTAGGAGTCCCAATCCCTATCCTTATATTTTTCGGTGGAAATACCGTTGATAATAAGGTCACCGCTGTCGTATCTGTCAAGACCGCCAATTACATTGAGCAGTGTTGTTTTGCCGGAGCCGGACTGACCCAGCACTGCCACAAATTCGTTGTCACGTAGGGTTAATGTAACATCATTAAGCGCCTGCTGAACAAGTGAGCCTGTGACATATTTCTTATTAATGTTCTTTATCTGTAGCATCAAATACCTCCAAAATCATTATTTTGGTTATTTATATTGATTATTATAACAAAAATGCTGTACTTTGTACAGTAGCGGACGAAGTCCGAAAGGCTGAAAGCCTTGAATTTTTGTTTCAATGTTCTCCCAGCCGTCCAACGGCTTGCGAAGCAAGACTTTGGCTAACGGCGTGAGGTTATTATACCATATTTTGGGACATTTACAATACACCTATTCATATGATTATGTACAAAAAAGGCGGTGACACATTTGCATCACCACCTATAATATGCCCTGCATTATGTTAAAATGTCTATTTTTTAATCAAAGCACCTCATAGCCCTTGTCTGTTACAACATTTTTCAGAACGTCATCAGCAACGTCTGAAGTAAGTGTTACAACAGCTGTACCGCTTTCGTGACTTACAATTGCAGTTTCAACCTGTGGAATTTCTTCAAGAGCCTTTTTTACTGTCATCTCGCAGTGGGGGCACATCATTCCTTTAATATTAAGTGTTTTTTCCATTTTGTTTTTCTCCTTTTTATTATTTTTATTTTTTATTTTTTTATCTTTACTATTGCTTTTTATATTCAGAAAATTCAGCCTTAATGCGTTTGTTACCACGCAAAAGCTGGAAAGGCTCATTGCGGCAGCACCAAACATAGGACTTAATGTAAGTCCGAAAATAGGAATCCAAATGCCGCAAGCCAGTGGAATACCGATTACATTGTATATAAAAGCCCAGAACAAATTTTGATGAATATTCCTCAAAGTACCTCTGCTTAATCTGATTGCAGCAGAAACATCGCCAAGACTGTTGTTCATCAGCACCACATCGGCAGAGTCAACTGCAATGTCCGTTCCGGCTCCTATTGCAATGCCAATATCTGCCCTTGTAAGGGCAGGTGCGTCATTTATACCGTCACCTACCATTGCAACCTTGCCCTTTTTCATCAAATCTTTAACCACCTGTTCCTTGCCGTCAGGGAGCACATCTGCAATAATTCGGTCAACACCTACCTGTTCTCCGATTGCATTTGCCGTTCTGCTGTTGTCACCTGTAAGCATAATGGTGGTAATTCCCATATTCCTCAAATCTCTTACGGCTGTTTTGCTGTCTGACTTAACTATATCTGCAACAGCAATTATGCCAAGAAGCTTATTATCACAAGCAAAGAAAAGTGGGGTTTTGCCCTGATTTGCAAGGCTGTCTGCCTGATTTTTTACCCTTTCCGACACATCTGCAACTTTGCTTATAAAGGCGTAGCTGCCGCCTACAAGACTTTTTCCATCCAGTGTACCTTTGAGTCCGTTGCCTGTTTCTGTCTTAAAATTATCCACAGGGGTATAATCAAGACTTCTTCTGTTCCCCTCTGCAATAATTGCTTTTGACAAGGGGTGTTCACTTTTCTTTTCCAGCGAACAGGCAATACGGAGAAAATCATCCTCACTGATATTCTCTTCTGAATCCTCCACAGTGATAATGTCTGTAACTGTAGGCTCGCCCTTTGTGATAGTTCCTGTTTTGTCAAGAAGCACATAGCTTACTTTTCCTGCTGTTTCCAGTGATGCTGCTGTTTTAAAGAGTATTCCCTGCTTTGCGCCTATGCCGCTGCCAACCATTATTGCAACAGGTGTGGCAAGACCTAATGCGCAGGGACAGCTGATAACAAGAACAGAAATTCCCCTTGCAAGGGCAAAGCCTATTCCCTCACCAAAAAGAAGCCACACAAAAGTTGTTATTACTGCAATACCTATAACTATGGGCACAAATACCCCCGAAACTTTGTCTGCCACCTTTGCTATGGGGGCTTTTGTAGCAGAGGCGTCGCTAACCATTTTTATAATTTGTGACAGTGTTGTGTCCTCTCCTACCTTGGTAGCCCTGCATTTAATATATCCCGACAAATTCACAGTGCCGCCTGTTACTGTATCTCCCTCACTTTTATCGGCAGGTATGCTCTCTCCTGTGATGGCGCCTTGATTTATTGAGGTGCTGCCCTCTGTAATTACGCCGTCAACAGGGATATTCTCACCGGGTTTTACAACAAAAATATCTCCCTTAACAACTTCATCAAGGGGTATTATCAGCTCCTTGCTATCCCTGATTACAGTTGCAGTCTTTGGCGCAAGGCTCATAAGACCTTTTAGTGCATTTGTGGTCTTTCCCTTTGAATATGCTTCCAGCATTTTGCCAAGGGTGATAAGGGTGAGTATCATTGCAGAGGACTCAAAGTAAAATTGGTGAATATAGTGATGCGCCTGTGATACATTCCCGAAAACAATGGTATTTGACATTGCAAACAGCATAAATGTACTGTAGACAAATGCCGCCCCTGCACCCAAAGCAACAAGGGTATCCATATTTGGAGATTTGTTAAGTAAACCCTTAAAACCGCTGATAAAGAATTTTTGATTTATCATCATTATTATCGCTGTTAAAATAAGCTGAATAAGTCCTATTGCAAAGGGATTTTCTCCCATTATTTCAGGGAGATACCACCCCCACATTGAGTATCCCATGGACACATACATTAGGGGCAGTAAAAAACCAAGAGAAAAGAAAAAACGCTTTTTCAACACTTTTGTTTCTTTTGCAGAATTATTATCCTTTTCGTCAGAGACTTTATTTTCTTTATTAGAATTATTATTCAGTTCTGCGCCGTAGCCTGCTTTTACAACCGCGGCAATAATCTCCTGCGGCTTTGCCTTTCCCTCAACAAGCATAGAATTTGTCAGCAGACTTACAGAGCAGGAGGTTACACCCTCTACTTTAAGCACAGCCTTTTCTACCCTTGCACTGCAGGCAGCACAGCTCATACCCGTTACACCGTAATGTTCCAAAAAACCACTCCTTTACTTCATCAGCTTTTGCAGAGTAATTAAAAGTTCATCAATAGTTTCGTCTTTTCCGTTTCTAATATCCGCAGCAACACAGGTTTTTATGTGATTTGCAAGGAGTTCTTTGTTAAAAGAATTGAGAGCCGAGGTAACTGCCGACACCTGAACAAGAATATCTGTGCAGTAGGCATTTTTCTCCACCATACCACGTATACCACGGATTTGACCCTCAATGCGGTTAAGACGATTTGTAAGCTTTTTCAGTTCCTCTTGGGAACGTTCTTTTGTTTTGCGACAACATTCTTTTTCCATAGAAAGACCTCCAATACCACTATAATATACCCCCGTAGGGTATTTGTCAAGAGGGAATATAAAAAGAAAAAGACGGCACAACAACTGCTGTACCGCCTTAACAGGATAGGAATTATATTTGAAAACAGATATAATTTTTTATAAAGTAGTAGCTGATTAGCCCACTTAATTAAACAACACCCTGTGCTTGCATAGCGTCTGCAACCTTTTCAAAGCCTGCAATGTTAGCACCAATTACATAGTTGCCTTCAAAGCCGTACTTTTTAGCTGCATCGTCAAGGTTATGGAAGATGTTAACCATAATGTTCTTAAGTTTAGAATCAACTTCTTCAAATGTCCAGGAAAGTCTTTCGCTGTTCTGTGACATTTCAAGAGCAGAAGTTGCAACACCGCCTGCATTTGCAGCCTTACCGGGAGCAAAGAGAACGCCGTTTTCCTGGAGATACTGTGTAGCATCAAGAGTTGTTGGCATATTTGCACCTTCAGCAACTGCAAGACAGCCGTTAGCAACAAGCTGTTTAGCATCGTCAATGAGAAGCTCATTCTGTGTAGCACATGGAAGAGCAATGTCACACTTAATTGACCAAACGCCTCTACCCTCGTGATATTCAGCAGATGGTCTGTTTGCTGCATATTCTGTAAGTCTTGCACGCTTAACTTCCTTAACTTCCTTAAGGAGAGCAACGTCAATACCATCCGGGTCATAAACCCAACCTGTTGAGTCAGAAACTGTAACTACTTTTGCGCCAAGCTGATGTGCCTTTTCTGTAGCATAGATAGCAACATTACCTGAACCGGAAACGCAAACTGTCTTACCTGCAATATCAATGCCGTTGCACTTGAGCATTTCTTCTGTTAAGTAAAGGAGACCGTAGCCTGTAGCTTCTGTTCTTGCAAGTGAGCCGCCGTATGTAAGACCCTTACCTGTGAGAACGCCTTCGTAAAGGCCTTTGATTTTCTTGTACTGACCAAACATATAGCCGATTTCTCTTGCGCCTGTACCGATGTCGCCTGCAGGAACGTCAGTGTCTGCGCCGATGTGACGGCAAAGTTCTGTCATAAAGCTCTGGCAGAAAGCCATAACTTCTCTGTCTGACTTGCCCTTTGGGTCAAAGTCGGAACCACCCTTACCGCCGCCGATTGGAAGACCTGTAAGGCTGTTCTTGAATATCTGTTCAAAACCCAGGAACTTAATGATACCAAGGTTTACTGATGGGTGAAGTCTGAGACCGCCCTTATAAGGACCGATTGCAGAGTTGAACTGTACTCTGAAACCTCTGTTAACCTGTACCTGACCATTGTCGTCAACCCAAGGTACACGGAACATAATCTGTCTTTCAGGCTCTGTAATTCTTTCAAGGAGAGCTTCTTTTCTGAACTTCTCTTCGTTAGCCTCTACTGCCGGCTTAAGGGATTCAAGAACTTCCTCTACAGCCTGTAAAAATTCCGGCTGGTCTGCATTTTTTGCTTTAACTTGTGCTAATACTTCATCAACATATGACATTTGCACATTCCTCCTGTAATTTTAATATAAATTGAGTCGGACTACCTATCCCTTTCAGATATTCTGTCCTGAGATTTATGCTATTGTTTCAAGAAACAAAAGATGTCCTTTAAATACAATTTTTTCAAGAAAAAAATCCGACTAAATGAAAGATTATTCTCTTTAAAAATCATTTTTTCTTGAAATAACAACACAAACCTGTCAATACCCTAATTATCATTATACCAGCATTTTTGAAATTTGCAACTACAAATCCCTCATTTTTTCAAATTTGTACATTTTGTACAATTATGCCCCTTTTCCGTTGTTACAATTATTGCCACTGTTATATTCCTATAAAAATAACCGACAAAGTTTTTGCTCTGCCGGTTATTGTTACTTTATTGTCTTGTGGTTATTGGGAGTTATTTTACTGTAATTGTTTTTACCTTTGAAAAATCGCCGTAATAGGTTTTGCCGTTGAAGGTTTTTACCGCCCTCACCTTATAAGTATACTTATATCCCTTTTGGAGCGGTACAGACAAATGCTTAAAGGTTTTGTTGTTTGTGGTTTTCACCTCTTCAAACTTTCCTTTATTTATTTTGCAATAAATCTGATAACCCTTTATTTCTCCCTGTACCTTTTTCCAAGTGAGTTCCGCCTTTGTCACCTTTGCTTTTTTACTGCCTTTTACAGTTTCCAATGCAGTGACTGTTTTTAATGTTTTAATAGTTGCTGTGGGCACTGTAACCTTCAGGGCTTGTACCTTTGAATATGCACTGCTATATGTTTTGCCGTTCTTTTTATAAAATGCTGTTACCTTAAAATATGCAGGCTTATTCTTTGCCAGAGAAACATTACATTCAAAGATGTTGTTCTTTGACTTAAGAGTTTTAACTACCTTGAAGTTTTTGTTTTTCTCCGTACTGTAAAGCACCTTGTAGCCTGTGTCCCCTGTTTTGTTCTTCACACTTATTTTTGCCTTATTTGAGCCGTAAGGTGTAAGGCTTTGAATTGAAGGAGTCTGCACCTTTGGTACTACGGCAAATGCCTTGGAATAATCTCCGTAGAGGGGTTTATTGGCGGTATTGTAGCAAACCTGTCTTACCTTGTAATAATAGGTATTATCAGGAAGAATATCGGTATCTGTGTAGCTTGTTGTTGTACCGCTTAAGGTCTTTATCAGCTTGTAGGAACTTTCTGTCTTTGCTCTTTTATATACATTATATTCTTTAGGAACAAAGCTGCTGCTCCAGCTGATTTTGATTCTGTCTGAATATGTTTGCTTTGAAGAATTTACCGTTGCGGTTGCGGGAGTAATTTTACTGTTGCTAACCGCTGAATATGAGCCGTAGACAATTGTTTTTTCTCCTGCAGCGATAGGTCTTACCTTATAATAATACTTTTGGTCTGTATCAAGGGAACTGTCTGTAAATGAAGTATACTTTGATGATACACTGCCTACCAGTGTAAAATTTTGGTTGTCTGTACTTCGATAAATTCTGTAAACAGTTGCGTTGGCAACACTGCTCCAGCTAACCATAATTTTATCATAGGCAACACCCTGAACTTTGATTGCAGAGGGATAGGAAATATTTGTAGCCTTTATTTGAGAGGTGCTTTTTTCCATAATAATATCTGCTGTTTTGTTAGAGCCGAAAACATTGGTGTAGATTGTATTTTGTGACGTTTTGTCAAAATACATTCCCCCTGTACCGCTGCCTGTTATGGTATTGTTATTTACCTTTCCCGAGGATGAGGACATATAAATTCCGTATTTTCCTGCTTTGCTTATGGAATTGCTGTTTATATTTGTACAATTTACGGAATTAAATCTGATACCATAGCCTGCGGGGGATTTCACATCATTGGAATTTACATTTTTAGCGGTAGAATTTTTCAAATACACACCAAACTCATTGCTCTTACAGGTATTTGTTTCCACCTTGTCAAGCTCTGCATTGTTGCCGTATATTCCCACATCTCCCCCTGTTGAGGTATTCTTTGCTATGTTGTTAACCTTCGAGCCGTCAACACCAACAGCAGTACCGGAAGCAGGAACCGTAATTTTATTTGAGCTTATATCTGTTGCAGTTGAGTCCTTTTTAACATATACGCCGTAACCTGTTTTTGGCTTAAGGGTATTGTCTGTAATCAGGACATTTCTACAGCTATATTCATATATTCCCGCCTCTGTAGAATCGGAAATGGTGTTATTAGTTACCGCACTGCTGTCTGCTCCCGAATAAAGGAACACACCCTTTAAGAAAGGTCCGCTGATTTTGTTACTCTTTATTGTATTTTGAGGACAGCTTCCTGTGATTAACACACCTGCCTTTACGGCATTTTCACCTGATGAAACTATGGTATTATTCTCCACAGTGTTGTTGTGGCTGTCGTTTTTAAGGGTAACGCCCACGCTTGTTGTGTCCCCGCCTGTTATTTTTATATTGTTATTTACAATTAGGGAATTTACTGTGTGCAGACAATTAATAGGATTCAAATCACTTTCCAGTGTATTGTCCTTTACGGTTATATTGGAAATAGCATAGTCACCTGCAGGTGTTGTGCCTTTTGCGCCGTCTTCTGTTTCCCAACTGTAGTCCTCAAGAAGTTCTGTACCGTAAAGACGTATACAGCCGCTTTTTGAGGAAATATTGTTATCGCTTACAACTGTGTTAAAATCCTTTATAGGCTCTGAAAAGTCACCATCATACATACGCTGAAAGTCACTTCTGATTGACCTGATTAAAATACCCTTTCCACTATTACTTATGGTGTTACCTGTAATGTTACTGTCAACCCAGCAAAGGGAAATTATCGGATACTCTGAAATATTTGTAAAAGTATTGTCTATTATATTTATGCCGTAGTAGTATCCTGTGTCCCCAAAAATAACGGCATGAGAACCAACGCCTCTGCTAACATTATCAAAGGTACAATTTTTTACCGTAACATCTCTGCAAGCTGTGCCGTCATATTCGTTATATAGAGGAAAACTGTTTTCTTGCAGAGCATCTATTTGTATAGCCTCGCTGACTTTTTCTTTTTCTTCAGATTCATATAAAATATGTTGATTTTCGAAAGTACAATTTTGTATTGTTACATCCTTACAAGCACCAAGCTCAATACAATGGCTGTTGTGATTATCTGTAAAAACCACATCGTCAATAAGAATGTTTCTGGCATGACCAAACCTTATAAGATTGCTCAAACAGGGTTCAGACTCATTGTCCCAACCGTCAAAGGTTCCTCCGTGAATGGTAATGTTACCGTAACCCTCATATCCTTGATTTACATCTTTCTTTACACCCGCCTTTAGCATACTGGCATTTTGGTTGCTGTTTCTTACAAGGGTTGTACCCTCCATTTCAAGGTAGGTATTGCTGTAAATATTCAATGTTCCGTCCAAAGGATATGTTCCCTCTGAAAGCACTATTTTGTATCTTTTTTCCGGAGTTCCAAGCTCCTTTGCCTTCAGCAACTCATTTTGCAGCATATCATAAACAGTAACTCCCATTTCCTCTGCCTTGGTCAAATCAAGATTTACAACAGTGTAGTTTTCATCCTCCTGCTGTTCGTCTTTTGGGTTTTCGGGATTTTCTTCATCAGGCAGGGTGGTTTCGGAAGCAGTGGTACTCTCCTGTTCTGAAGTGGTTTCCTCTGTGAAATCATCTGTTGTTTCCTCTGCTGCTGTTTCGGAC
>JAFLUK010000056.1 GCA_022508865.1 Oscillospiraceae bacterium
ATAACGTTGGTGAAAAAAACGCCAGTACAGTAAAAACCCCCTTATGGTAGAATGAAGCAAACTACCATAAGGGGTTTTTTGTGATTTCCGAAGAATTTTGAGCAATGCAAAATTAAACTTATAGATTTATCTTTGTGATTTATTATGGTTTTATAATATCATTATTCCAGCCGTCAGGGTCGGTGGCTGTTGGGTCATATATTCCATAGGGAGAAGTAGTGCTGGGCGTTGTAACAATGGTTTGTGTTGCAGAGCTTGCAGTTGTATTTGTGGATTGAGTTCCATTATTTACAGGCAGTTTCTTATAAATTCCTGCAAGATATTTCTGAATGACAATAACATCCTTAATATCAACTGTTCCGTCACTGTTCATATCTGCATATGTATCAATGTCTGATGGCGAATCCACCTGTTTTGTAGTAATCTTTTGGAGCAATGCACCGTCTGCTATGTCAACCTTACCGTCCTTATTAATATCGCCCACAGGGGAATTTGTCTTGTTTTCGGCAAATACAGAAACACAAGAAAGCCCCGAAATTGTAATTACCAGAGCTGCTATTACAACAAAAAATTTTTTAAAATTAATACTCATAAATAAACCTCCTTATTATAAAAGGTCTTTAAAATTAACTACTGCATTATCCTCTTTATTTTCCGTTTTTGACGTTGCAGGCTTTTGTGAGGTGCTGCTTGATGCACCGACTTTACTGCTGCTGTTTTTATTACTGTTATTGTTTTTGCTTGTGCTTTTACTTGATGTATTTTTACCTATGGTACTTTTTGAAGTAGTTTTGCTTTGGGCATTATTCCCCTTGCTGACGGAACTGTTTACTGAACTGCTCACTGCCGAAGAGGTCTTGCCTTGCGAGCCGGCTTTGCCGTTGGCTGAATTATCATTATCACTGCTGCTTGCTTTAGAAGATACCTTTGATGAAGATGATTTATTGTCTGCACTGTTTTTCTCATCACCTTCATTTTGGGCAAAACTGTTCTCTCCCTCACTTTTCAAAGAAGCTGTGGTATTACTAGTTGAAGATGTATTACTTTTGCTGTTTCCCTTACAACAGGAAGAGGAAAACAGCAACACAAATATACACAAAAGAAGTGAAATCAATTTACTCATACTATTCATATATCAATCACCATTTTCATAATACACTAAGATTAAATAAAAATCAATAAATATGATTAATAAAAATAAAATCGGTTAAAATAACAATACCATCACAAATCTATGACTGCATTTAAATTTAATAAAGTATTAAACGGAGAGAAATTATGGTAGAACAAGACACTATACGCCTGTTGAGAGAATGTGACGCAGGTGTAAAAATGGGGATTTCCGCTATCGAAGATGTTATTGACCACATTGAATCAGAGGATTTCAGCAACATATTATACGAGAGCAAGCAAAAGCACCAAGAGCTTGACCGAGAAATTCAAGAACTTCTGAACAAATATCACGATGATGGCAAGGACCCCAGCCCAATGGCTAAAGGTATGTCAAAAGTTAAAACAGATATGAAAATTGCAATGGATAATTCCGACAAAACCATTGCAGATTTAATTACAGACGGCTGTAATATGGGTGTTAAGTCACTGCACAAATATCTTAACAAATATAAAGCCGCTGATGAAAAGTCCAAAAAAATAACAAAAAAGTTGACAAATCTTGAAGAAAAGCTGGCTATTGATATACGCAGCTATCTGTAAAGAGAGAACAGAAAAGGAACACCGATATGGTGTTCCTTTTTATACATATTTTATATTTTTTCAGAAAGCAGACTTAAATAATCTCCAGCTTAATCTTATCATCGTCAGCTGTTACAGAAATGCCTGAAATAGAAGTGTTGCCTGCATCAATCATTTCTTCTGCGATTTTGTCCTCTACCTCTTTGCGAATAAGGTTACGCAAATCTCTTGCTCCTGATTTTTTGCCCGATGCTTTATCTGCAAGGTATTTGCAAGCCTTGTCATCATACTTGAATGCAATACCCTTTTCTTTAAGAGTAGGAACATATTCGCTGAGAAGCAGTGCAGAAATCTTTATAAAGTCCTCATTATCCAATTCACGGAATACAAGCACTTCGTCAACTCTTGCAAGGAACTCGGGACGGAGAAATTCCGACAATGCCTTCATTACCTTTTCTCTGTTTGCATCTGCCTGTGATTTGCCGAAGCCAAGGGCATTTTCTCTTTTGTCAGAGCCTGCGTTACTAGTCATTACAATTACTGTATTTTCAAAGTTTACACTTCTGCCGTGGGCGTCTGTTACCTTACCCTCGTCAAGAATTTGTAACAGGATATTGAGAACATCGGGGTGCGCCTTTTCTATTTCGTCAAAGAGAAGAACGGAATATGGTCTTCTTCTTACCTTTTCTGTCACCTGTCCTGCCTCGTCATAACCAACATATCCGGGAGGTGAGCCAATAATCTTTGACACACTGTGCTTTTCCATAAATTCTGACATATCAAGTCTGATTAAAGTTTCGGGAGTGTCAAAAAGTTCCTGGGAAAGCACCTTTACAAGCTCGGTTTTACCTACACCTGTAGGGCCTACAAAGATGAATGAAGCAGGACGTCTTCTTGGAGAAATCTGCACTCTGCTCCTTTTGATTGCAGAGGCAAGCGCCTTTACAGGTTCATCCTGTCCGATAATTTTTTCTTTTAGCTTACTCTCCAAATCAGACAGCTTGGAAAGCTCGTTTTCTCGGATTCTTGAAGATGGAATTCCTGTCCAAAGCTCAATAACCTTGGCTATATCCTGTTCTTCAACCTGAACATTAACAGCCTGCGGCTCAAGAGCTTTCATTTCCTGCTCAATGTTGATAATCTGGGTTTTTATTTCTGCTATTTTTTCAAAATCCACCTCTTCCTCGGAAGCCAGCTTTTCCCTTTGGGTGTTAAGCTCCTTTTTCTCTATGGAAAGCTTATCATACTTTTCCATAGCCTTACTTCTGAGGGCGCAGCAGGCGCAGGCTTCGTCAAGGAGGTCAATAGCTTTGTCAGGCAGAAACCTGTCTGTAATGTATCTTTCCGAAAGTACAACTGCCTTTCTTACAATATCATCTGACACTGCTACTCTGTGGTGTATTTCGTAATATGACTTTACACCCGAAAGAACATCAATTGTTTCAAGCACAGAGGGTTCATTGATTTTTACTGGTTGGAATCTTCTTTCGAGGGCAGAGTCTTTTTCAATGTATTTTCTGTATTCGTTAAAGGTGGTAGCACCGATAACCTGAATTTGACCTCTGGAAAGTGCAGGCTTAAGGATATTTGCGGCATTCATAGAGCCTTCGCTGTCTCCGGCACCAACAAGGTTATGTACTTCGTCAATAAACAGAATAATATTTCCTGCTTCTCTCACCTCTTGAGTAAGGCCCTTGATACGGCTTTCAAACTGACCTCTGAACTGTGTACCTGCAATAAGGGCTGTCAGGTCAAGGAGGTGTATTTCTTTATTTCTTAAGCGTAAAGGTACGTTTCCCTCTACTATTCTTGCGGCAAGTCCCTCTGCAATTGCAGTTTTACCAACGCCCGGCTCACCGATAAGGCAGGGGTTATTCTTTGTTCTTCTGCATAAAATCTGAATAACACGCTCAATTTCTTTATCTCTGCCAATAACTCTGTCAACAAGTCCGTCTTTAGCTTTTTTGGTTAAATTCTCACAATATGCGCCAATGAACTTTCTGTTCTTTTGCGGCTTATCCTTTTTGTTCTTTTTTCCCTTTTCAGGAGTTGTGTCGTTATTTTTACTTGCTGAATTTCCATTAAAAATATTATTAAAAAATGCAGGGAAGGTTGGAGCACCGCCGGGGGTAAAGTCCTTGTCATTTTCATCATTTTCGTCACTTATAAGCTCTGCCTGTATTGACTCCGGGTCAATTCCAAGGGATTCTACCATCGACTGCAAATCTCCGCCGTTTTCTCCAAGGCTACCCATTATTGAAGTCATCTGCTCCTGCACAGCCTCTAAATCATCATCGGAAATTCCCATTTTATTCATTAAATCCTCCACAGGCTTTATTCCCAGCTCCTTGGCGCAGGTAAGGCAATATCCCTTTGACTCACTTGAACCGTTGGCGGAAACAAATACCACTGCAGGACGTTTATTACATCTTGAACAAAGCATTGTTTATTCTCCTTTCTTCACTTGGTTTTCTTCTGCGTTTTTCACCAATTCCAAAAACAAAAGAAAATATTTTACAAGGGCAAATATCATTGAAACCGCAGTAATACTCAACAAAATAAGTGACAAATACGGAATCTGAATATCTGCAATTTTTAATACTACTATAATACAAACAGACAAATAGAACAGTATTGTTCCCAATTTGCCGTACCACCTTGCCTGTGGCGGCTTGATTTTATTTTTCACCAGAGTGGAACCACCTATTATCATCAATATGTCTTTGATAATGAGAATAACCATAATGGTAATAATTTCAGGAGACATAATGCACATTGCCACACCAACGGCAAGCAGTGTTAGTTTATCAGCAATAGGATCCAGAAGTTTGCCGAATTCTGACACCTGATGAAGTTTTCTTGCCAAAAAACCATCAAAGCAGTCGGTAAGTCCCGACACCCCTATCATTATTGCGGCAGCAACATATTTTTCATACAAGAACATTATCATAAACGGAACTATAAGCAAAATTCTCATAAATGACAGTACGTTTGGTATTGTGCAAATATCCTTTGTGTCTACTCTTTCTTCAAAAATCATAAGTTAAATAATCTCCTAACTGAAAATTGCTGGTATAAAATCAAATATTTCAAGAATTATATTATTCACGTAAAATGCTCTAAACAGTTCTGTTCTCTCGGCAACGGCGTTAAAATCGGTAAATGTTATTTTGCCTCCGGTTAATACGGGAAGAAGTATTCCAATAAGTGCTGCTAAAAAGTAAACAATAATAAGTCCGTTTAAGATACCGAAAATACCGCCAAACAGCTTGTTTACAGTGCTTAAAACAGGCAACTTCATAACCTTGCAGATAAGCCTGCATACACGGCTGAGTATGAACCTTATTATAAAGAACAGAAGTATTACCAAAACAAAGGTGAGAACTGCCGTAACAAGAGGCGCAACTACAGATTCCACACCATGTGCCACTGAATTACCGTGGCTCTCCACTGCTTTGGACACATCTGTACTAACCTTGTCTGTACTGAAGCCAAACAGTGAAAAAATGTAATCCAAAAAGTCAGGCATACCGGTGGTGTTAACTGTTGTATGTACTGCTCCTGTGGTGCTTTCTGATACTTTTTCCGTTACGTCGGAAATAATTTTATCTTTTATTATATTATCATAAATCAGATTTGACAAGTATGAACCTAAATATACAGCACCGAATATTGATGCAACATTGCTTACAAACCCAAGAATTGACTTGGCAAATCCTCTTTTGTAATCAGTTATTATGGTAAGGATAATTATAATAATTACCCCTATATCCAGTAAATATGTCATCTATTCACCTATTAGTAATTCATAAATATATATTCAATAATTAACAATTGATTGTGGTGCAGAGCCAAGACAACCCCAATGATTTTCAATGTGAAGTAATCACTTGAAATCTGCTTTTCTTATTTCACTTATACCAAAGACATATGCTTTATCACTTTTATACATAACAAATGACCTTGCGTCATTTCCTGCCTCTGCAGTGCCGTCAACAGTGCCGTCATCATCAAGAAGATACAGCTTACCGTTTGAAAGAATAGCTAAATCCCCTTTGTAGGTGCTGACAGCCTCTACCTTATAATCACTGTTGATAGTATAGTCAATTTCTCCGGAGGAGTCAAAGAAAAGTATGTCGCAATTTCTGCCGTCACCGCTTCTTGAAAGTGACACAACAAAGGTTTTTGTGTCGGGATTATATTCATAGGTGGTAAGGGTACGGGAGTTATATGGTTCCTTCATAGGTTCTTCCTCGGACAAATCCAAGGTGTATACTGCATTGTTTGCCACTGCGCTTACTGTGTCTGACGAGAGATAAAAAATATCATAAATTACAGATTCTGTCAAATCATATTCCATTACAGGCTTTTCCTTGTTAAAGTCAAGAACATACACCTTTGTATGCTCGGCACCGTTAACCGAGGTAATTCCGCAACAAACAGCCTGATTTCCTCTGCTGTTAATTGCAACTGATGTAATGTAGTAGTCTGCAAAGGAATATTCGTACATTTTTTTATACTCATTATTATATGCAGTCATAACAGACAGATAACCACTGCCCTCGGTTACTATACAATAGTAGCCGTCGCTGTTAATATCGGCAGTAAAAATGCCGTATTTGGTACTGCCCTTGTGCTTGGTCTTTTTAACGTCATTTATCAAAAATCCATTACTGCCTGCACCGTATACTATATTGTAGTTACTTGTTCCTCTAACTATAGGAGAACTGAAATTAAGCTGTGTGTTAATAATTTCTCCTGCTGTACTGCTAAGTTCAACATAGGATGTGTCACTGGCATAGGCAGGGTAGTCACCCATCATTCTGAAATTACCTTTGCTTATTTCTGTACCTACAATTTCCACAGGATAATCTTCACCCTCTGAAACACCCAGAATACTCTGACTGAACCAAGTGGAAATATTGTCCCAGGTAATGCTTTCTCTGTTTGCAAATATAAGCACAAAAACCATCAGCACCACAATTATGCCCACAACAACGAATACACGCTTTAAAAGACCTTTGTCCAGCTTTACTTCATTGTGGGAATATTCATTATATTCCTTGATAGGTACATTTTCGTAGCTCAACACATCTCTCTTTTTGTTGCGTTTATTCTGTTTTGGCTGCTTTGCCTTCTTTACTCTGGTATCCTTATCTGCGGCAAAGCGTGTTTTTCTGTTTTTTGTTGCTCCGTGTTTTCCCATAACTCTTTCCCAATTTTAACTCTGAATTAGTATTTTACCTTTTCCAGGTAAAGCCCTTGGGGCGGTGCTGTTATTCCCTTGTGATTTCTGCTTTTTTGTTCAAAAATTGCAGGAATACCGTCAGCAGGGATTTGACCCTGTTGAATTTTCAGCAGCGTACCCACCATAATCCTTACCATATTGTATAAAAAGCCGTCGGCTTCCACTGACATAATCACCATATCCCCCTGCCTTGTAACAGAAAAATCAGTGATTGTCCTTTCCATATTTTCCATTTTACGATTGTCTGCCGTACAAAATGAGGTAAAATCGTGCTTACCCACAAAGTCCTGTGCAGATTTATTAAGAAGTTTTTCGTCGATTTTCCATCTGTAGTGAAGTGCGTAATCCTTCAGGAAGGGATTGCGTACAGGGCTGTTCCAGATTTTGTATACATATCTTTTGCCCTTACAGTCATACCTTGCGTGGAAATCCGAATCAACCTCTTTGCAGTCAAGAACTGCCACCGACAGGGGAAGAAAGTTGTTCAGCGCTCCCTTTAGCCTTTCAGGAGGTATTGAATGTTCTGTCTGCATACTGATACAAAACATATTTGCATGAACGCCGCTGTCTGTCCTTGAACAAGCCTTGATGTCGGGAGATTCTCCCAGCACCTTAACAAGCGCATTTTGAAAAACCTCTTGAACGGTTACAGCATTGTTCTGTATTTGCCAGCCGTGATAGCAGCTGCCGTCATATGTGATTGTAATTAAAAAATTTCTCATTTTTCACTATATATTTTATAAGTTTTTTATCTTATTGTGTGTGGTAAAAATACATTGCAAAGCACAACGCCTGCAATTATTGCTCCCAAAATCAAAAAGCCTGCAATGTCCCTGCCCTGCATATGGAGGGACTTCATCTTTGTTCTGCCCTTGCCGCCGTTATAACAACGGCACTCCATTGCCATAGCCAAATCAAAGGCTCTTCTGAACGCGGATACAAACAGGGGAATCAACACAGGAATAAGTGATTTTGCTCTTTTTACAAGACCTCCGCTTTCCATATCTGCCCCACGAGCCTTTTGCGCCATCATAATCTTGTCGGTTTCCTCCAACAGAGTTGGCACAAAGCGAAGAGCTATTGTCATCATCATTGCAATTTCGTGAACCTTAATGTGAAAAATCTTCAGTGGCTTCATCAGTCTTTCTATTGCGTCTGTAAGTTCAGTCGGTGAGGTTGTAAAGGTAAGCGCCGCCGAAGCTATCAGCAGGCAGACAATTCTGGACACAATAAATATAGAATTGTTTATACCGCCTTGGGTAATTGAAACAGGTCCAAGAGTTAAATAAACCTTACCTCCGCCGTAAAACAGATTCAGCACTGATGTAAGCACAATGACTATTATCATCATTTTAAGGCTTTTTAAATACTGCTTTATTCTTACGCCGCTTAAAAGCATAAAAATTATTGCAAACACAAAGGGTATTGCAAGTGCGTAAAAGTTAAAGGTGCAGAAAATCAGCACAATATATGCAATAAGGAAAATCATCTTTGCTCTGGGATCAAGGCGGTGGATTATACTTTTTGCCGGTATATACTGTCCGAAAACTATATCTTTCATTACAGCCTGCCCTCCTTTTTCAGAAGTTGGGTTATACTGTCATATGCTTCTTCAACAGTAAGGATACCCCTTGGCAGGTGGATACCGTTTTCTATAAGCTTTTGTGTTATTTTTGTAATCTGTGGAACTCTCAAGCCCATTTTTTCAAGACGGTCACCCATTGCAAAAACATTCTTTGTGGTATCAAGAATTTCAGCCCTGCCCTTATTCATAACAAGTATTCTGTCGGCAACTCTGGCTATATCCTCCATTGAATGAGATACCAGAATAACAGTGTTTTTTCTTTCCCTGTGATATTCAACTATCTGGCCAAGAAGCTTGTCCCTTCCCTGTGGGTCAAGACCTGCCGCAGGCTCGTCCAGAATAAGCACCTCCGGATCCATTGCAATAACACCTGCTATGGCGGCTCTTCTTTTT
>JAFLUK010000057.1 GCA_022508865.1 Oscillospiraceae bacterium
TATTCAT
Source organism: Oscillospiraceae bacterium (assembly GCA_022508865.1). Taxonomy (GTDB): domain Bacteria; phylum Bacillota; class Clostridia; order Oscillospirales; family Acutalibacteraceae; genus Ruminococcoides. Next base: position 8 of record JAFLUK010000057.1, read on the forward strand.
TATACTTCCTCTATCCCCTTTTGTCAATACCTTTTACTAAACTTTTTTGAAAATTTTCTCATTTTAATTAAATCACCAAAAATCAAGGACATAAGAAGTATATTTTATATCTTTTTCAGATAAGCTTAAATATAACAAAACAGGCTGTGAAAACACAGCCCGAAAAGTGTTATTAAGTAATCAAGCAAATACTGATTATTTAAGAATCACAGGAACCGTGACAGTCTGCGCAACCCTTTGGTGCAAGAAGCTCAGGCTCATAGAATATGCCGTTCTTATCATAATAATCCTTAACAGCCGCCTTAACTGCTTCTTCTGCAAGTACAGAACAATGCACCTTTACCGGTGGAAGTCCGTCAAGGGCTTCTACAACCGCCTTGTTAGAAAGTTCAAGAGCTTTGCTGATTGGCTGACCTTTAATCATTTCTGTAGCCATTGATGAAGATGCGATAGCTGATGCACATCCAAATGTATTGAACTTAACATCTGTAATTATATCATTCTCCACCTTGATATAGATTTTCATAATATCGCCGCACTGGGCGTTGCCAACCTCACCAATACCGTCTGCGTCGTCCATTTTACCTACGTTTCTTGGGTTTGTGAAATGGTCCATTACCTTTTCGCTATAAAGTGCCATTATTCTTCCTCCTTCATCATCTTTTCCCAAACAGGTGACATCTTTCTAAGATAAGATACAACCTGGGGAACTGTTGTTATAATATGATTAATTTCTTCCTCTGTATTATATTCGCTGATAGAAAGTCTAAGGCTTCCGTGGGCAATTTCTACAGGCACACCGATAGCCAGCAAAACGTGGCTTGGATCAAGACTACCGCTTGTACAAGCAGAACCTGATGAAGCTGCTATACCCTTTTGGTCAAGCCAAAGAAGGATTCCTTCGCCCTCAATGCCCTCAAAGCACATATTCAAAGTACCGGGCAGATGGTTTTCCATTGTGCCGTTTATTCTGGACTTTGGAATATCCTTTAATCCTTCTACCATTTTGTTACGAAGATTTGTTACATACTCGGTGGTTTGCTCCATATTTTCAATTGCTTCTTCCAAAGCCGCAGCCATACCGCAGATTGCAGGGAGATTTTCTGTACCTGCTCTTTTTCTTCTTTCCTGTGCACCGCCCTCAATTATGTTTGTGAGGAGAATACCCTTTCTTGCATAGAGTGCGCCAACACCCTTTGGGCCATGGAATTTGTGACCGCTCATAGAAAGCATATCTATATTCATTTCTTCCACATCTACAGGAATGTGACCGACAGCCTGCACTGCATCTGTATGGAACAATACACCCTTGCTACGGCAGATTGCACCGATTTCCTTAATAGGCTGAATTGTACCGATTTCGTTATTTGCTGTCATTATGGTTACAAGACAAGTTTTGTCTGTAATTGCATTTTCTACATCCTTCGGTTTTACTACACCGTCGGAATACACCTCAAGAAGTGTTACTTCAAAGCCCTCTTTTTCCAATGCATTTAATGTATGGAGAATGGCGTGGTGCTCAAATTTACTGGATATAATATGATTTTTGCCCTTGCATCTACCCATATAAGCGGCTGAACGAAGTGCCTGATTGTCAGCCTCGCTGCCCCCAGAAGTAAAGTAGATGCCGTTTGGGCTCGCATTGATACACTTTGCTACCCTTGCTCTTGCATCCTCAAGGTATTCCTTTGCTTTTTGTCCAACTGTGTGGAGAGAGCTTGGGTTACCATATTCCTCTGTGAACATTGGAAGCATTGCATTCAGGGATTTTTCACTGATTTTTGTTGTAGCTGCATTATCAGCATAAACAAACATTTCTATCACTCTCTTTTTCCTTATTTTATTCCTATAAATTTACTAGGAATAAAATAACACATAATTCCTATCTTGTCAATAGTATTTTACCATAATAAAAATCTATACCCTATAATCAGCATTGTAATTGAATTATCAGAATAATGCAGTGTTAATTTTCTTACACCTGCAAAACAAAAGCCCTGCAATTTGCAGAGCTTTTAAATCAATCAATATTTTTATCAAGCAAATCCTGAATGGTAACACTTTCCAGATAGTCATCAATTACCTTGTCCAGCTTTTTCCACATTGGAAGGGTAATGCAATCCTGATAGAGATTGCAACTCGCATCCTCGCAATTCACACAGGCAACAGGTGCAAGAGATCCCTCACTGGCCTTTAAAATCATACCAACAGTGTATTCCTTTGCAGGTCGGTTCAGCTTATATCCCCCATTTTTGCCACGCAGGGAATCAAGCAAACCAGCTTTGTTAAGATTTGAAACTATACTTTCAAGATATTTCATAGAAATATCACTTCGTTCACATATCTCCTTTAGAGAAATATAGCCCTCTTGGCTATGAATAGCCAGGTCAATTATTACACGCAGGGCATATCTGCCCTTTGTTGATACTATCACTTTATCACTATCCTTAAGTCGGAAAATCGGATTTTTTCATCAAGTCAATAATGTGGGTGCCTTTGTCATCCATTCCTTGCAGTACACTGACTTGTTGTCCAGCTTGAATGCACCGCCCTCTGATGTAAGAACAAAGGTATTTTCAACATAATCTCCTGTGGTTACATTTGTTGTTGCCGCAATATAAACATAGATATATTTATCACAGGAAACAGTGTTTGTATAGCCGGGGATAAAATCTGTATAGGTTGCGGCGGTTGCAGAATATTGGTCAAAGAATCCCCTAATTTCTTCCTCTGTATATGAGGATGAGAAATAGGTTTTGAATGTGTCAAAATCCCCGTCTGCACATGCTTTTTCCAAATTACTGTAGAAGCCCTGAGCCGTTTCTATTGCTGTGGCATCATTTGCATAGGCATCCTCAAGATACTCATCAACAGATTTCTCCGGAACTGTGGTTGTAGGTTCTGTTGTTGCTTCTGTTGTTACTACAGGAACTGTAGTTATCGGTTCTGTTGCCACAGGATCGGAATCTGAAGAACCACTGCCACAGGATACCGCCATAATTATGATTAAACAAATGAGAATTACTCCACAGCATACTGCTGCAATGAGTTTCCAGCCGTTACCTGACTTGTAGTCATCATAATCATAGTCGCTGCTATAATCATTATCATCTTGTTCTTCATAGCTGTTGTTATATTCTCTTTCGTCACTGTCGTATGTATCACGAGAACGTCTTTTTCTTGAAGTTCTTCTTGGGATGTACGCCTTTTCTTCTTCATCCAAATCGTATTCGGGAGTACTTCTGCTTGTCTGATATGCAGAAATGTCCTCATATTCAACCTGTTCAACCTCTTTTTTGGAGCTTCTGTTATTAAAGGCTGTATTTATTTCATCTTCAAAAGTCTCCAGATGATATGGCTTCTCCTTGCCATCTATGCCTGTGAGAAAGTCAACATCTTCCCCGCAGTATGGACAAGCTATGCTTTTTATATCAATATCTTTACCGCAATTTTTACAAAACATAATTTACTCCTTAATCCTGAATTTTGTGCCACCATATGCCGGAACTCTCTATGATATTGCCGTATTCATCAGTGAGCTCTTCACTTTGTGGTGCATTTATCGCTAACCAGATTGTGCCGTCCTCCTGCACATAGTAATCAATTATTTCCTGATTATTTGTATTCCACTCCAGGAAGTGGGTAGTGCCTGATTCAATGTGTCGGTCGTAAAACAAATCAGTGTATGCAATAAAGCTGTAGGTCTTTCCAATCCAACTTTTTGCCTCTTGTTCAGATTTTGTCTGCTCATCTGTAACAATTTCCAGCTCCAGAGCATACTCAATATTTTTATTTACTTCAGTACCCTGATTTTCAATTGCAAAGTAATACTTTTTTTCTTTTTTCAACTCTACGGTAATAGTAGTCTGGTGATTTATACCCTTGTCAATATTATTGTTTTCAACCTTGCCCATTGTGCCAAACTCATTAATCTTCAGGTATCCTTCTATGGAAGCCTCTACAGAAATCTGATATTTTGCATCTTCATAGGGCATAAAGCTGAATATGTGACTTGCTCCGTAGCCGGTTTTTGAGGTTGTTGTGGTTTGTCTGTCGTTAATCCTCACAGGGGTAACCTTAAGTGTTTCCTGCTTTTCGTTTGTGGGGGTAAAGCTTATGTCACGCTCCAGAGCATACTTCATAGCTGTTGAACCGGGAACACCTTGAATATACACATTTCCGCTGTCTCTGAAAATATTTTCACCAATTGTCTGTACACTCTCGGGTATAAAGGTATCTGTAATTACAGAGCAGGAGGCAAATGCGTATGCGCCGATTTCTTCAACTCCCTCCTCCATAGAAACAAAATGAAGGTTTTCGCTGTCAAAAAATGCTCTTTCTCCAATATACTTTATAGTATTTGGCAGTTTTACAGACTTGAGATTGCTCTCTGCAAATGCTTTGTCAGCAATTCCGTAAACAACATAGCCGTCAATAATATCAGGGATTTCCAGAGTTGTGTCTTTCCCTCTGTATCCTGTTATCATAATCCCTCTGCTGTCCTCTGTGTAGTTATACTCTGAAGAAGAAAAAATGTTGATGTAACCCTTGCTTTGCATATAATAAATAACTCCTGCCGCAATGGCAAGGAGAAGAACAATTACTATCGGAATAATAATAATCTTCTTTGATTTTTTTACATAATCGTCATCATCAAACATATCATCGCTGTAATAGTCGTCAGTGTAGCTGTCATCGTCATCATAGACAACCTGAGGACCTGAATATCTGGTGTGTCTATATGTATTTTTTGGTGCAGCCCTGTGCTCATTAAAGCTGTGAAGCTGTCTTTTTGTGTTCTCGATTGCATATTCCTTTTCATCAGAAGAAATCATATAACCGCAACCCTTGCAAACGTTAAAGGAATTTCCGTTTTCTCTTGAACATTTTGGGCAAATCCACATAGCAAATCACCTCGCTTTTGACATCTTGATGTACAGTGATGTAGTTAATTATCTAAAGTATTCCTGCTTATATTTATTCCACATTTCATCAATTTCAGTAATGGAATTATTTTCTCTTGCTTTTGAAATAGGCTCAATATATTCTGCAAACACTGCCTTTGTACGGTCAAAGAAATAGTGCTTCAAATCCTTAAAATCTTCAAAGCCGAATCCTGCAATAAGGAGTGTAAAATCCTCTTCCGCAAATTCGCTTATCAATCTTTTAAGCAGACTTTCCCACTGGGCAATGTTTTTTGCTCTGTTGAGAGTAAAGAGCAGCGCATACTCAAACTCCATTGGAGTGGAGAAACTGCTGAAAGCACCGTCTGTTGCTGTCACTATCAGAGAAGGGTTATGAGTTTTTACTGTTTTTATATTAATCTTAAAATCTGTTTCTCCGTTAATCAGATTAATCACTCTGGGCTTTTCTTTGCTGAGAATAGGGTCAACCTGTTCAACCAAATCATCCTCTGTTATCTGACAAAGTCCTGTTTTTTCTAACAGATAACCTCTGCTGTTGCCTGCCCAAAGGTACTCAAGGAAAATCTTGTCCTGATTTGAATAGTCACAGGCTATTATGCTTGCTGTAGTTGGCAAAAGCATTCTTTCTTCTGAAGAACCTATAGTCTTTTTCAGCTTTTCGATATATTTCTTTAAATCAGAGCCCAACTTAATGCTGTCCATTTCGCTAAAGGTAAAATTGCCGTTATCAAACATTCTCAATGTGCTTTCTGCCGCAAGATTGCCTGCAATGTAGCCGCCTGATTTTCCTGCTATGTTGTCATAGATTGATGAATCCAGTTCTCCATATCCGTCAAATACACCAATAAATCCTCCGTTTTCATTAAAGCGATAGCTGTAGCTGTCCTCACCTCTACCGGATTTACCTGTGCCTGTAATTGCAATTGCAAGATTTAATTTTCTGATACCCATTTTTACATCATTATAGTTATCCATACAGAACCCTCTTTATTTCAGGTATTATAATACCCCTATTATGTTAATTATACAAAAGCCATAGTAAATCATCAATGTTTATGACTAGATTGTAATTTAAGAAACAAATTTTGATACTATTTTTAGAATTTAGATATTATAAAGTATTATGGTTGTGCTATTTCACACACTGTAACAGTAATGTTGTCTTTACTGCCCATCTTAACAGCTTGAGAAACAAGTATGTCCGTTGCATCGGTAACTGTTTCTGCAACAGAACAAAGTGCGCCAATCTCTGTTGTGCTGAGCCTTTCTGTTAATCCATCGGTGCAGATAATATATCTGTCTCCAATACTGTAGTCCAGTCTTTTTACCGCAGGGTCAAAGTATTTACTGTTTTCTCCCATACCTATATATTGAGTAATTATATTTCTGAATGCAAGTTCCTCCGGAAGCACGTGGTCTACAGAGTGCTGGATAATTTTTCCGTTGTGAATACCAAACACCTTGGAGTCTCCCACATTGCTCACATATATATCTTTTTCCGAAAATACCACACCTGCAAAGGTTGTACCCATTACCTCAATGTCATTTTTATCTGCATAGGCTCTTACACGTCTGTTAATTTCACTTGTAAAAGACAGGAGCTGACTGTGGATATCTTTGCAGTCGAAGTTAACCCTTACTGCAACATCGGCCGCAATAAAAGAGGCAACTTCTCCCTTTTGCTCTCCTCCCATACCATCAAATACCGCAAAAAGCTTATTGGATCTGCTGTCCACCTCTCCGTAGTCACAGATTACCTCGTCAATATTTCCTGCAGTTCTCATCATACTGCAGGAACAATAGTTATCCTCATTGCTTTCACGAACATTACCTGTAATACTGATAGTATGATATTTTATTTTGTAATGTCTATCAAACATATCCTACTCCATACATTATATGCAAATCTTTGTATATAAAACTGTAATTAATTTCTTTAAAGAATTATAACACAATTTTTTACAAATTTCAACCTTAACATACTTATTGTGGTTTTGTGTCTGTAAAAAACAAAAAGACAGTAACCGAAAAAGGTTTCTGTCTTAATAGGCTAGGGCAACAAGAGGGATTTTTCCTCACTCTCACTATTCATATCATCAAAGATGCTTCCCTCTTGAATTTCGTCCTTTGGAACTATGCTATCAAAACCCAGCAGCTTGCCAATTGACAATTTGCCCAGCTCATCCATCATTTCCTCCATAGAAACAGCATTCTTCTTTTCATTTTTTAAATTGATACCGGAAACATCTACACTATCTTTAACACTGAATTTTCCTGCGCAGGCACCTGAAAAATCAAAGGAAACCACATCTCCATCCCTATCCTCATAGGTAGAAAATGTAACTTCCCCGTCGTATGTTTTCAGCACACGGTTAACAATTTTTCCACCGTCATAGTAAACGCTATAGATAATTTTGCTGTCATCACTTTCAATATCCGATGCAATTCTACGCATTGAACAGGCGGCTTTCTTCGCATTGAATTCTTCTGTCTTAACACCGAAAAAGCTTGAAACACCGCCGTATACATTCTCGTATACCTGACCAAAAAGATTCTCTGTAGTTTTGTTGCTTTCCAGATTGTCCGCCATCTTGTAAAGCATATTTCTCCTGACAGCGGAATCAATTACAAAGGTAGTAACGTCACAGTCTGTACCGTTAAAATCCTTAGTGTTTTCAATAATATTTCCCTTTGGAAAAGCCTCTGAAATACATTCCTTTGAAAAATCGTAAGCCCATTCCATAAGCTCAACACTGCCCATATCAGAGAATGACTTTATCTTGGACTTATTCTTTTGGGTAGACTTACCTGTGGATTTTTTTGTCTTTGTCATATCGGCAGTTGCCAAATTCATGTTATTTATGGCTACAAAAAGATAATTACCGTCCTGCTTAATGTCAAAACCTAAAAACTTCATAAAGTTAATATCAACTTGTGTTTTGTTCTGGTCAGAGCTTCTTAAAACATTTATTCCGATTTTTGAAGACGACGAACCGCTCCAGCTTGCCAAAGAGGTAGACTCTCCCGAAAGGGTAATATCTCCGTTAAGTTCATAATCCTGTTCACTTAAATCATAAATGCCGCTGCCCTCTTTATAGATATAGTACTGCACAGGGCCTAAAAAAGCCTTTAAAATATGGTCCCTCAAGGCAAATGCAGTTATGCCGCCACCAATGAGTATTACCAAAATTACAATCAGAGTTATACCAAGAGGTCTTTGATAAAATCGTTTTTTCTTTTTTGTATTTAATGCTTTATCACTCATAAAAATTTTCCTTATTATACCGAAGTTTGTTTAATAAATGACAACACACTCAAAAACAACTCTTTACACCAATAGTGCGTTATTATATTAAACAAAACCCTTATCTCTGATTAAAATCCTTATTGTTGACTATACAACAAAAAACTGCCTACGTCAACAAAAAACCACAATATTCACCCATTGTTCATACAAAATTCACCCAAAACACAAGGCAACCCCTTGGGATTGCCTCATCGTGTTATATTTATTATGTCCATCGACTATAAATTTTTTCTTATATATTATTTCCAAGTTTTCTGAAACGGGCATATCTTGCCTGTGTAAGGGTGTCTGTATCAATTGCCATATTCTTTTCCAATGTTCTGGAAATAATCATCTTCAAGCCCTCAAACATTTTTCTGTCATTAACATCTACAGGCTCTCTGATAATTCTTTCAATCACACCTAAATCAAAAAGGTCACGTGAGGTAAGCTTAAGGCACTCGGAAGCCTCCGGAGCTTTTGAGCTATCCTTCCAAAGAATTGAAGCGCATCCTTCAGGTGAAATAACTGAATATATACTGTCCTCCAGCATCCACACCTCGTCGGCAACAGCAAGTGCCAGTGCGCCGCCTGAACCGCCCTCACCAATAAGGATAGAGAGTATTGGAGTTTTCAGGGTCATCATTTCCATCAAATTTTATGCAA
>JAFLUK010000058.1 GCA_022508865.1 Oscillospiraceae bacterium
AGTTAAGTGCGCTGTTGCCTGTGATAAATCCTATTGCAGTAATAATTGCAAAAATCACAGCAACAAAGATAATCAAAATTTTGTATTCAGAAAAAAGAAAAGCCTTTGCGCCTTCGTTGATGGAAGCAGCAATCTCCTTCATTCTTTCTGTACCGGCATCTTTTTTGTTAATTTTTAATGCAAGAATAACAGCATAGATAAGTGCTAGCACACCGCCGCCGGCAGAAGCGTACGTTAAAATTGTACCAAGTTCCATAAATACCTCCTGTTTAGCATTGGAAAATATTTTTACAATAGTACTATTTTACCATAAATACTATGTTTTATCAAGCAAATAAACCAATAATGTACAAATTGTACAAATATTATTTTTTTCCTTATTTTGGGATAAATGAATTATAGAGTATTATGAACCATTAACACAAAAATTGTAAATTTTTTTATTTTTTATTTATTTGTATTGCCTAAATCAATTTGCGTGGTATAATGATAATGTATAAATCTATTTGTAAACGGAGGTAAGTTTATGAGCAAAAAAATTCTTTCAATAATAATTTCTGTTGTTATGCTCTTTGGTATGTTGTCTATGGTTTCAGTAAACGCAGAGGAAACATCAACCAAAGATGAAACAGCAACACAGAGCCAGGAGTCGTATGAGGTTTACTGCGACCTTGACGGTGACGGAGAAATTACTATCAAGGATACCACCCTTCTCCAAAAAGCGCTTGCAGGTAAGGCAGATATTGATGAAAGCATTGCAGACGCAGACAGCAACGGTAAGGTTGAAATCAAGGACGCTGCCGTAATTCAAAAATATGTTACACACAAGATTAATACTTTCCCGGGTCTTGCTGACCATGACTGGAGAACTTCTTCAATAGGATATGAAATTTTTATTCGTTCCTTCTACGACAGCGATGGTGACGGTTGCGGTGACTTCAGGGGTATTGCAGAGAAGGTGGATTACCTTAAATCTCTGAATGTAGGTATGGTATGGCTTATGCCTTTTAACAAGACAGACTCCTACCACGGCTATGATGTTATTGATTATAAGAGCCTTGCCGCTGACTATGGCACAATGGAAGATTTTCAGTATATGCTGGATACTCTCCACGAAAATGGTATTAAGGTTATTATGGACTTGGTTGTTAACCACACATCAGATGAATGCGATTGGTTTACAAAGTCAAAGAAGAATGAAGATAACTACAGGGATTTCTATGTTTGGGCACAGTCAAGACCATTTTCACAGAGCGGAAATTGGAACAGAGTGTCCTCTGCGGACAACCTTTATTACTACTACTGTTTCAACTGGAAAATGCCTGACCTTAACTACAAGAATCAAGACGTTTGGGCTGCTGTTGATGATGTTGCAGATTATTGGATTGACAACGGCATTGACGGATTCAGACTTGATGCCGCATACCATATTGACGATACCCTTGTGGGCAACAACACCCATTCCGACAGTAACGAGGATTCTGTTACACACCTTTGGTGGCAACATTTTGAAAACCACGTAAAGGCTAAAAAGCCTGATTCTATCTGTATCGGAGAGGTTTGGCCCAGCACATCACTACAGACAATTCAGCAGAAGTTCTATGCCGATTTTGACTCGGACTTTGACTTCCAGATAAAGGATGAAATTCTCGGCCTTGCAAACGGTTCGTCAAAATATCCTGCAAGAATATTAAACTCCTACTATCAGGGTATGCTTAAATATGCCAATACAACTCCTGATGTTAAAAAGCTGACAATAAATTCAATTATGCTCAGTAACCACGACGTTAATCGTGCAGCCTATGTTATTGAGCAGAAGTCAGGTAAAGAAACTCTTAACGCCAGAATCAAGCTTGCAGCAAGCACAATGCTGACACTTCCGGGTATTCCATGGATTTACTATGGTGACGAAATCGGACAGAGCGGCGGCGGCACAGACGGCTCATCTGACCCCAACCGCAGAGAAGCTATGGACTGGTATAAAGGAAAGACAGGCACAGGTATGACAAGAATGAATGCCCTTCGTTCATGGACAGGCAGTGAAAAGTTTACAAAGGCAAATGACGGTATTTCTGTTGAGGAACAGTCAGGTGTAGACGGAAGCGTTCTTGAGCACTACAGAAAGCTTACTGAAATTCGCAATAAGTATAAAATATTTTTCACAGGTAGTTGCAGTACTACCCATTACCTTGGAAATATAAGCGGTTATTCAGTTACCGATGAAAACAGAGATTATTCTATGTTTGTTATTCACAATAATAGAAACACAGCATACACCTACAAGGCCGCTGTGGACTTTACCGATGAATTGACAGGTGATACTTACAAATCAGGCGACACCGTTACTGTTGCTCCCCTTACTTCAATGATAGTAAGATATACAGACACAGTACCGCTGGTTGAGGAGTAATTTTAACAGAATAATTATTTATGAAAACAGACTTCCTGCACTTTACTGTGCAGGAAGCTTTTCTATATTTGAAAAAATCAGAGGTATTTTTAAAAAATTTTCAAAAAATATGGGAAAATATAAGGAAAAATATAAATTTAGTTGTATAATTAATAGCAGAAGAAATTTTGCTTAAGTAATCAGCTGTTACTTATGCTGTTTTTCACATTTTATGGGAAAACAGTTTTTAATCGGAGGGTCATATGACAAAGGGGGAAATTAGCTATCAAAGTTACCTTAAGGGCGACGATTCAGCTTTTGATACAGTGGTGGAGGTTTATTATGATAACCTTTTGTTTTTCATAAACAGCTATGTACACAACCTTGCTGATGCAGAGGATTTGGCTATTGATACACTTCTTCAACTTGTTATACATAAGAAAAGATATAATTTCAAAACCTCGCTGAAAACATATCTTTTTACAATTGGCAGAAATAAGGCGCTGAATTTTCTGAAGCACAGCAAAGTGCATAGAGAAGAAAAGCTGGAGGATAGTAAAAATTCAATAGAAAATAAGGATTATAATTCTTTGGAAGAAAATATAATTACAGATGAGAAAAAACGTAATGTCCACAGGGCTCTTTCAAATTTGCCAAAAGATATGGCAACGGCCCTTTACCTTGTGTATTTTGAGGGTCTTTCCTATGAGGATACTGCTTCTGTAATGAAAAAAAGAAAAAAGCAGGTGGATAATCTTATTTACAGAGGAAAAAACGAAATGAAAAAATTTATTGATAGGGAGGGTGAGTTGTTATTATGAGAAAAAATCATCAGGAAATTAAAGAAGAAATTTTCAGACGCAGTGATGAATATTTCAAAAAAAGAGCGGTTACCCGCAAAAAACTGCTGCATACCTCAATCCCCGTTTTTGTTTGCCTTGTGATAACCGCACTTATTGCCATTCCTAATTTGCCAATGTTCAAAAATTATTCCGATAATGACAGGATTGCAAATAAAGAAGTTGAATATACCGAATCAATAACAGTTGAGCCTACAGATATAATGGGAGCTGCGGGGAGTAGTGATGGTAGAATAAGCAAAAATAACAATAAAATTGATAATAATTCAACACTGTATGATATTCCTGACATAGTAGCAGGGGAAAGTAAAAATGATACTAACCAGTCCCAAAATAATTATATTCCAAAAGCGACAGTAAGCGTTGACACCTTTAGCTATATTAATGATATAACCGATATAATAGAAGAAACAGACAGTACGGGAGAAAACAATGTGACAAGTAATTCTGTTAATGATGAAAACAGCACCCAGCCCACTACAAAGAATGAAACAAACCTTAAGCCAACTATGTCTCCTATGGAAGGCAGTTACTATTACTATGTGGATAACTATGAAACAGCCCAGGATTTTTTTAATGAAATTACCTCTATTTATGTTAAATCAGGTAATCTTGAAAGAATGATTTATAAAAATAATGATAAGGAACTAATCAAAGAATTTTGCCAATGTTTTGTTGAATTGCTTTGTATAGATAAAAAGGCAGAGCAGGACAGAATTGACAATGCAAATTTAGACACAATCATTATTAAAGATAATAATGGCGTAGAAAAAACTTACACCTATTACAGAAACTATGCAATTAAGAACCTTAGTGACAGTCGGTCAGAGTACGGTGTACTTACAGATGATTCTGTTGAAAATCTAAATAGTATGATTGACAAAATTCTTTTGAAGTAAAGGTGAAAAAAATGAAAACAAAAAAACTATTATCAGCATTAATTTGCCTGTTTCTCATTGCAGGCTTGATTACCTCATCATCAGTTGCAGTAACAGGCACAACCACAACAAAAACAGTATCAAAGCAAACAAAAAACGGATTTTTAAAGCCTGACAAAAAGTTTAAAAAGTCACAGGCAGATTTCGCTGTTAATCTGTTCAAAAACACTCTGAAAAAAGGCACAAATACCTTGATATCTCCTCAATCGGTTATGTATGCACTGGCTATGACAGCCAACGGCGCTAAAGGCAAGACACAAAAAGAAATGGAAAAGGTCCTCGGCAACGGAATGTCAATTGGAAAGCTGAATAAGTACCTTGGCTATACTATGGATAAACTACCAAAAAGTAAGAAGTGCAAGGTGAATATTGCAAATTCAATCTGGTACGACAGCAATCTGTCAGATACTTTGATTAAAAAGGCATTCCTTAAGAAGAACAAAAAGTATTACAAGGCTACTGCCTTTGATGTACCATTTTCTTCTTCCGATACAGTAGATAAAATTAACAATTGGTGCAGTGAAAATACTGACGATATGATTAAAAAGATTCTGAATAATGTTGATGATGACACAAGGATGATACTTGTAAATGCCATATCCTTTGATGCAAAATGGCAAACGTGCTATCAAGAATATGATGTGGAGAAAAAGAATTTTACCAATTATAATGGTAAAAAGCACAAGGTGGAAATGCTTAACGGTACAGAATACAACTATCTTTCCGACAAAAAAGCAAAGGGATTCATAAAGCCTTACAGCGGCGGAAGATATGCATTTGCGGCGCTTCTTCCCAATAAGGGCGTTGATATTTACAAATACGCAAAGTCGCTTACAGGTGACAAATTGAGAAAAATTCTGAACAGTGCGTCAAATGGGAATTTTATGACAGCAATTCCCAAATTCAAGTATGAGTACGAGAAAAAGCTTAACAAATCACTTGATAAAATGGGTATGAAAAAGGCTTTTGACAAAGATAAGGCAAATTTCCGAAATATGGCAAGCTTTAACCCCGCATATAATCTTTTCATCAACAAAGTATGTCACAAAACATATATTGAGTTAAATGAAAATGGAACAAGGGCAGGGGCAGTAACATCTGTTACTATGGATATGGCAAGCTGTATATTTACAAAACCGGATGTTATCCTTAACAGACCATTTATTTATATGGTTTTAGATACAAAAACAAATCTTCCTGTATTTATTGGTACAGTTGTTGATTTGTAACTTCCTGTCGTCAGGAACCCCTCTTGATGTAGTTTTTCTGCATCAAGAGGGGTTCCATTTTCTGTTAGATATATTCAGCTATTGTAATGTCCAGATTATCCACATTTTTTGCAGGATTGCAAAGGGGAACTTTTTTATCCTTGCGGACAAAGAAAGGAACTTCATCAATTGCGACATCAATGTAGTGAATTCCCTTTTTAAGTGTTTCTTTGTGGGTAACGTCACTGCCGGACAACTTAACAAAGGTCATTTCTTCAGGCAGATACACCGTTCTGCCTGTTTTGTTTTGCTGATAAATGGGGGCGATCATAATTTCATCACCAATCAGCAGTTGGTCGTCACATTCAAGGGACAGCTTATCCTTAAATTCAAAGCCCAATGGCTTAAACATCATTTCGTTATTCTCTGCGCACTTTTTGACAAGGCTGTAAAGATATGGAATAAGTCTGTAGCGTACTTCAATAACCTTTTTAAAATCCTCGGAGTTTCCAAAGGCGAAAGCCTCCTGTGACCTTGTACCCAAAGCAGAGTGATTTCTGAACAGCGGTGTAAATACAGAAAGCTGCATCCATCGCAGCAGAAGCTCACGACTTGCGTTGTTATTAAAACCTCCGCAGTCTGCGCCTATGTACAGATAACCGCACATATTAAGAGAAGGCAGCATTCTCAAATTCAGCAAAATGTGGCTCCACCAAGAGGCGTTGTCACCTGTCCAGATACCGCCATAGCGGTGTGAGCCAATGTAAGAGGCTCTGGAGAAAAGCAGTGTGTCCTTTGGCAGACTTTCACAAACACCCTTTGTCATCATATAGCCGTAAAGGTTGTGAACATCATAGTGGCAAACCGTACCGTCAAGGTGCATCATATTTTTGTAGTCCTCATTATTGTTGGAAAGCTGTGTAAACTTATCCCTTGATGAGAAAAATTCCCAGCAGTTCAGATCCTCGCCGCTATATTCCTTAACATAATCCACAGCCTCTTGGTATTTCTCTTTGCTGTAGAACAGTGCAGGCTCGTTCATATCAATCCAAAATCCCTGAATGCCCTTTTTGGTAAGGGTGAGGAACTTATCTCCAAACCACCTTCTTGCATCTGCCTTCAGATAATCGGGAAAACAGCAAATACCGGGCCATACAGCAGCTTTAAAATCATTTCCCTTTCTATCTTTGCAAAAATAGTTGTTCTTCGCTCCTTCTTCATAAACATCGAAGCCCTTTTCCCACTTAATACCTGCATCAATAATAGGAATAAGTCTAATACCCTTTTCTTTCAGTTCGGCTACGTATTTTTCAAAATCAGGAAAAGCCTTTTGGTTTATTGTAAAGTCCTTAAAATTGTCCATATAGTCTATGTCAAGGTATACAGTGTCAAGGGGAATACCTGCCTTTTCATAGCCCTCAATTATTCTGTTTATTTCATTTTTATCGGGATAACTCCAACGACTCTGCTGATAGCCGAATGCCCACATAGGTGGCATATAGCTTGTGCCGATAATAGTTCTGAAATCCTTTACAATCTCATTTTCTCCGTTACCGCTAATAACATAAATATCCGCATTTGTGCCATCAATAGTAATACTGATTTTATCTTCTTCCATAAATCCCATATCCCAATGGATTTGTCCCGGAAAATCAATAAAATATCCCACAGTGGTTTTTCCGCTGATTATAAAGAAATTGTGAGCACCGTAAAGAGCTTCTTTTTCCTCTGTATGATATGGGTCATCACTGCAAAAGCTTCTGTACTTTCTTCCTCTTTTATTAATTCCTCCCATTTGTTCACCAAGACCATAGATAATGTCCTGACTGTCAAGGGGGAGAGAAATATAAATTTTTCCTTCTTCATTATCAACTCTGATATATTCCGGAACAGCAGACTCAATGGGGAAATCTAAAATTACTGCCTCTGTATTAAATGGTTTGCCGATTCTAAACTTTTGTATGTTCATAAGGTCACCTCGTTTATAGTTATTCTCCTTTTAAGTTGATTATAATAAATATTATCAATATAATCAATATAAAGTAAAAAAGAGAAAGTAAAAAAGCTGTCGCCAAAAAGGCAACAGCTAAAATGTTATTATTCCTAAAAAGAATTAAAGTTCTGCAATAACCTCAACTTCAACAAGTACGTCCTTTGGAAGCTGTTTTGCAGCAACGCATGAACGAGCAGGCTTTGATGTGAAATATTCTCCGTAAATATTGTTAAATGCAGCAAAGTCCTCCATATTTTTAAGGAAGCAAACAGTCTTTACAGCCTTGTCAATTGAAGTCCCTGCGGCTTTAAGTACTTCTGTAAGGTTTTTGCAAACCTGATGTGTCTGTTCTTCAATTGTAGTAGCTTCAACATTGCCTGTGGCAGGATTAATTGCAATCTGACCTGATGTAAATACAAGGTTGCCGCTCTTTACAGCCTGTGAATATGGACCGATAGCATCCGGTGCATTTTTTGTATATACCTTTTCACTCATAATAAAATACTCCTTTTATTCAAATTTTAATAGTTTTCTTATACCAGCTTAAATCCTGACTCTTTTAATTTTTCTTCTATAATTTTAATGTGGTCAAAGTTCTTTGTCTCCAGCACCAGTCTGAGGTAACAACCGTTAATATCAGCAATTTCACTTGCTCTTTCGTGGTGAACAGATGTAACATTACCGCCGCATTCGGCAATTATTCTGGAAACCTGCTCAAGCTGTCCCGGCTTGTCCATAAGCTCAATGCAAAGACTTGCGCTTCTGCCTGTGTTCATCAGACCTCTCTTGATAACTCTGGAGAGAATTGTAACATCAATATTACCGCCGGAAACAACACAAACAACCTTTTTGCCCTTAATGGGCAGTTTATTAAACATTACAGCGGCAACAGAAACAGCTCCTGCACCCTCTGCAATCATCTTTTGTTGTTCTATAAGCGCAAGTATTGCAGAAGAAATCTCGTCCTCGGTAACTGTAACAATTTCGTCTACATATTCCCTAACAAGCTTAAATGTATTTTCACCGGGCTCCTTAACCTTAATTCCGTCGGCAATTGTGTTAACGCTTTCCAGTGTTTTGATTTTGCCCTCTTTTATTGATTCATACATACTTGGAGCGCCGGCTGCCTGAACACCGTAAACCTTACATTTTGGATTCAGTCTTTTTGCAGCATAGGCAACACCGCTTATAAGTCCACCGCCGCCGATAGGAACAACAATTGCGTCAACATCCGGGATTTCTTCTATGATTTCAAGACCGATAGTACCCTGACCCGCAATAACATTTATATCGTCAAAGGGGTGAACAAAGGTGTAGCCGCATTTGTCTCTTAACTCAATAGCCTTTGCATATGCGTCGTCATATACACCCGGCACCATACAAACCTCTGCACCAAAGCCCTTTGTGGCTTCTACCTTGGAGATAGG
>JAFLUK010000059.1 GCA_022508865.1 Oscillospiraceae bacterium
ACCGCATTAACCTGCTTATAATTTTTCACAAGATTTTTCACTTCAATTGCATTTGCCATATATTCTTCCTCCTTGCGTGACTATATGATAACACAAAAACAAAATAAAAAAATACATCTTACACCAAGTTGCTTTTCCCTTGATGTAAGATGCAATTTTAAACAGGTAAAATGCACAAATTAGAGTAAAATGCATTTTAAATATCTTTGTTTTCTTTTTCTTCTTCGTCTTTGTTAAAGGTTCGTAAAGCAGAATTCACCTTTTGCGCATCATTAAAATCTATAAAATACGAATACGTAAATACCACAATATAAACAAAAACAACAATCAGGACTATTACTAGAGCACTTAAGAAATTACTGTACCAATTAAAAATACGTCCCTCTGTAAGAATAATTGATTCAATCAATATAAAGTGAATCACATACCTTAACTTCCATTGCCTTTTTGTAAGCTCCTTTTTTGAATAAAATATAATAGATGGCAATGCACTCACAATGCCTGTAATAAACACTTGCCAAATAAAAAAAATCGGATACTCCTCAACCCCGTCTATTGTATTGGATAGTGTTGTGAAAAACAGCACAGCCACAGTTATTACAAAAAAGTGAGTTATAACCATTTTTATTAGTTCTTTCATAATGTACACCTCACATTCCCAATCGCTTTTTCAGCGACGATACATACTGTCTTGATATTATTACCTTTTCTCCGTTTGCAAGCTTTGCCTCCAGTCTGCCATTTAGCGCAGAAGATACAGAACGGATTTTCCCCAGATTTACAATCATAGATTTTGAACATCTGAAAAGCTTTGTAATTTGCATCTGCTCTTCAATTTCATACAGCTTTTGCTTTGATTGGTAAACATTATTGAGACAATAGATAAATGTTTTATTGTCCACAGACTCTATGTAAAAAATATCCTTTATTGCCAGTCTGAAAACTTCGCCGTCCTTACTGCCGATAATAATATTATCTGTTTTTTTCAGTTTTTGTACAATAGAAAGAACTTCGTCATTTATATCGTGGCATTTTACTACCACTTCTTCCTCCAAATTTTTATCAATCTGTTTTATAGATATCTTGAACACAATTATCCTCCAAGAAATTACTATGCTTTTATTTTACGGAAAAGTTATCTATAAGTCTTGTTTTGCCGATGTACACAGCCATTGCAACAAGTACGTTCTTGCAAAGAGTATCTACAGGAGTCATAGTTACACCGTTAACAGCCTGAACATAGTCGATTCTTGCCAGAGGTTCCTTTTCTATATGGGACTTCATTGCGGAAATCACCTTATCAGCATTTGTTTCTCCCTTGTTTACCAAATCCTTACCGATTTCTACAGCTTGAGAAAGACAAAGTGCAGCTTTCCTTTCCTCCTCGTTCAGGTAGGTATTTCTGCTGGACTTTGCCAGCCCGTCTGCTTCTCTGATTATAGGACAACCAACAATTTCTATTCCATATGACATATCCTTTACCATTTTTCGGATAATTGCAAGCTGCTGTGCGTCCTTTTCACCAAAGAAAGCCTTATCGGGATTTACAATATTAAACAGTTTGGAAACCACTGTACACACACCTCTGAAGTGTATAGGACGGGTTTTGCCACAGAGCTGTTTTGGCATATCAGAAAGTATCTCTACAAAAGTTGCACTGCCCTCACTGTACATCTCCTCCACCTCGGGGTGAAATACAAGGTCTGCACCCATTTCCTTACACAGCGCCTTATCGTTCTCAAAATCTCTTGGGTAGCTTTCCAAATCCTCATTGGGAGCAAACTGTGTTGGATTCAAAAAAACACTTACTACAGTTCTGTCACAATCATTTGCAGATGCCTTAATAAGACTGCCGTGCCCCTGATGAAGATAGCCCATTGTAGGCACAAGACCAACTGTAAGTCCTTCCCTTTTCCACTGTGCTACCGTTTCACGAACTTCTTTTATTGTTGTTGCTATTTTCATAATATTCTCCTGTTATTAGTAAAGTTTGGTGATAATTTCGTTGTCTATCTTAAAGATGTGCTCCTCATTTGGGAAGGAAGTTTCCTTTACTTCTCTATCATAGTCTTTAAATGCTTTTTTCATCATATCGCCAAGGCTTGCATATTGCTTTACAAACTTTGGTACATAGTCATTGAACATACCCAGCATATCCTGATATACAAGAACCTGACCATCTGTGCCGTTGCCTGCACCAATACCGATTGTAGGTATTGAAAGTTTTTTAGTAATCAGAGCGGCAAGATCTTTGGGCACACACTCCATTACAACAGAAAATGCACCTGCCTCCTGCACTGCAAGGGCATCCTCAATAATCTGCTTTGCATCTTCTTCGCTTTTTCCCTGTACCTTAAAGCCGCCAAAGGAATTTACACTCTGGGGTGTCATGCCAATGTGAGCCATAACGGGAATACCTGCCTCTGTTATAGCTTTTATCTGCTTGCAAACCGAAGCACCGCCCTCCAGTTTAACAGCGTTTGCTCTGGCTTCCTTCATCAGTCTGCCTGCGTTTGTAAGCGCCTGTTCAACAGACACTTGATATGACATAAATGGCATATCAATAACAACCATTGTATTTTTGCAGGCCCTTGCCACAGCACCGCCGTAGGTAATCATATCCTCCATTGTTACAGACAAGGTGTCTTCATATCCAAGCATAACGTTTCCCAGGCTGTCCCCAACCAGGATTGCGTTAATCCCCGACTCATCCATAAGCTTCGCTGTGGAGTAGTCATAGCAGGTAAGCATTGATATTTTTTCTCCCTTTGCTTTCATCTCTGCAAAGGTTGCAGTAGTGTTCTTTTTCATAAAAAATCACCTCATATTAATAAAAAATCCATTTGCAGTAGTAAAAAAACACTACTGCAAATGGACGGAATATCACAAGATACTGAATATAAACCCTACAGTCATACAGTCCCATTCAAAATATTGATATAGGCTGTTATACAGAATTTTTTATAATTTTTATAATCCAAAAAGGTACCGTTTATGATAAATACAGTCCTCTATTAATATATCACATTGATTACAAAATAACAAGAATAATTTTATTTTATTCGTCACAACGCTTATCAATGCTTTCTTTTATCTGACTAAAGGTGACGCCGTATTTTTCTGCAATTTCTCTTGCATATGAAACACCCTGCGGAGGTGCAATCTCGCACTTAAAGCTGCGGACACCGTCCTTTATTCCCGTTACAAGGCTTTGCACCTTTGACTTACAGTTATTGTCACTATTATAGTCTTCAAGGCGGTGTGCCAGCTCGTGCATATGAGTATTAAAAATTGCCCTTGTTCCAAGGTAACTCATTGCCCTGATAACATCTTTTGCAATAAATACACCCTCGGCAACATTTGTGGTGGCAAGGCTCTCGTTCAGAAGAATGAGAGACTTATCTGTAGCCACCTGAAAAATTTCTGAAAGCCGCTTGCTCTCCTCTCCCAATCTTCCCAAATCCACAGTATCGTTTTCGTCAGCAGGAAAGTGAGTATAGATATTGTCAACAGGATAGTAATTAAACTCCGTTGCAGGAACATAAATTCCTGATTGCGCCAGAAGATAGCAATGTCCAACCGCCTGGGTGAAGGTAGTTTTTCCCCCTCGGTTAGGACCGGTCATAACAAAAATTGATTGGTCACTGTTGAAGTCAATGTTATTGCCAACAATTTCAAACTCCTCACCTATTATTCTTTTCACAGCCAGCTTAATATTATAAATATCCCTGCCAACTGTACAGCGGTTGTTGTCTAGGGCAAAAGGCTTGCAAACAGGCAGATTTTTTTCTCTCATTTTGTCTATTATCTCTGCAAAACGGATGTAAAAAATAATCTCCGGCATCAGACCTACAAGAGCATAACCGCTGATATGGACATATTTTTGCAGTGTTATTTTTATGTTTTTCACAAGTTTTTTCAATATGCTTGTAACTACCTTTTTCAGGCTTTCAGACAGAGGATCATTACCTGTTGCAGAGCCGGAGGTATCAATGTGAACTGTCTGCATCGCGCTTTTTGTTACAGTACCTGTCATTAATGGGTGCAGGCTTGGGTTTGCAGGGTGAAGCTTTTTACTCTCCAGTAAGGATTCATCAGAATTTAATTCTTCCTTATTAGACGCAAAATTCATAAAATTCTTCAGCAGTCCGCTGTTTGTAATTTCAAAGCTGTTCAGAGAAATTACCCCTGCATTTTTTGGCTTTAAAAGGTTGTCAAGGTTAACACCGATTGTTATGGAACGCAGGGACCTTGCCTCGTCCATAGTTTTATCAATATCCTTTTTCAGGTCATCAAAGCCCCCGTCGGAATAAATATCCTCAATGGTCTTTTTAAGCGACAGAAGACCGTCGGACTTTATGGGAATTGTATTGAGAATATCTTTAAGCATAGTAATGCAGTTAACATATCCGTCAATTTCCCGAAGCCTGTTAATAAGCTGCCAAAGAGATGATGCGTGCTCGTCCTTGTTGAATTTTTCTATCTCCCGCAAATCATCCAACTGACCGAGCAAATCCACAAGACCTGTCCGCAGCTGTGGGAAGTTAAGAATATCCTCAAACACATCAGCACGGTAGTTGATTACGTCAATATCATTATTAATATTTGTGAGAATATTTTTTATGCTGTTTTTCTCAAAAACATCTTTTGTCAGACTGTCCACAAGGTAATCTACCGACAAATCATTGATTGCCTGATCAGTCATTTTCATAGAATTTACAGAATAATTTTCCGGATATAACAAACTTATTTTTGCCATTTGATTTCTCCTTGATTTTATAGTACAATGTTATCATACTAAAATTAAAAAATCAATAAAAGAGATGTGATAAAATGGAAGAACTTGTTAAAAGAATAAACGAACTTGCAAAAAAGAAAAAAACTGTTGGTCTGACACCTGAAGAACTGCAGGAACAGGCTGAATTGAGAAAAAAATATCTGGAAATTTTCAGAGCAGGATTTAAGCAAAGGTTGGAAAACATTGATGTGGAAACTCCCGACGGCAAGGTACGACCACTGACGGATTATAAGAAAAAGTAATCTTCTTTTAACTTCAAAACAAATTAAAAAAAGGCAAAAAATATCCCCCATAACGGGGGTTATTTTCATTCATAGAGAAAATCAGTTAATTGTTAATTAATCAATTTCTACTGAAATTCTTTCGTTATTACGGATAGCAGCTGAACGGGCAACTGTACGGATAGCTTTTGCTATTCTGCCCTGCTTACCGATAATTCTACCCATATCGTTTTCTGCAACATGGATGTGGTATACAGTAACGCCTTCTTCGTTTTTCTCGTCTTCAGTAACAGAAACCATTTCAGGCTCCTCTACCAAACCCTTTGCAATGATTGTGAGTAATTCCTTCATTAGAGAACACCCTCCTTCTTTAACAGTGCCTTAACAGTATCTGTTGGCTGTGCACCCTTAGCAATCCAGCCCTTAACAGCTTCTGCATCAACCTTAACCTGTGATGGTTCTGTGAGAGGATTGTATGTGCCAACCTCTTCGATAAAACGACCATCTCTTGGATATCTTGAATCTGCAACTACAATTCTGTAGAAAGGAGATTTTTTAGCACCCATTCTTCTTAATCTGATTTTTACCATTATATTTCACCTCCATAAGTAAACTATCTATATATTATCAATTATAAATTGAATAATACCTTAATTAAAAGGGAAATCCTCCGCCACCCATTGGCGGCATACCGTTTCCACCCATATTTTCAAGGCTTCCAAGATCAGGCATACCCTTCATAAAAGCTCTGCGCTTACCTTTTTTGCCCTTGCCTGTAAACTGCTTCATCATCTTCTGCATTTGGTCAAGCTGTTTTATCAGTCTGTTAACCTCGTCAACACCTCTGCCGGAGCCTGCGGCAATTCTCTTTTTGCGGCTGGCATTAATCAGGCTTGGCTTTTCTCTTTCGGCAGGTGTCATAGACTGAATAATAGCTCTGCACCAATCAATCTGTCTGTC
Organism: Oscillospiraceae bacterium; assembly: GCA_022508865.1. GTDB lineage: Bacteria > Bacillota > Clostridia > Oscillospirales > Acutalibacteraceae > Ruminococcoides. Next base: position 5,980 of record JAFLUK010000059.1, read on the forward strand.
GTCAATGTCGGCATTTTCAATCTGTCTGCCAAGTCCGGGGATTTTACCCAAAATACCCTTTAAAGGACCCATCTTCTTAATCTGGTCGAACTGCTGAAGAAGGTCATTAAAGTCCATTTTGTTCTGAAGCATTTTCTTTGCTACTTCTTCCGCCTTTTTTTCATCCAGTTTGGCTTCAACATCTTCAATAAGTGTAAGCACATCACCCATACCGAGAATTCTGCTTGCCATTCTGTCAGGATGGAAAACCTCCAAATCCTCCAGCTTTTCGCCGATACCCGAGAATTTAATAGGCTTGCCTGTAACCTCTTTTACAGAAAGTGCCGCACCGCCACGGGTGTCACCATCCAGCTTTGTAAGGATTACACCGGAAATTTCAAGTAAATCATTAAAGGATTTTGCCACATTAACTGCATCCTGACCTGTCATTGAGTCAATAACAAGCAAAATTTCGTCAGGATGTACTGCCGCCTTAACTTCCTCAAGCTCACCCATAAGGTCCTCATCAATGTGGAGTCGACCGGCTGTATCCAGAATAACTACGTCATTGCCGTAGTCCTTGGCATGCTTAATGGCTTCCTTTGCAATTTTCACAGGGTCTGTTTTTCCCATTTCAAAAACAGGAGCACCTGCCTTGTTACCTACAACCTTAAGCTGGTCAATAGCCGCCGGTCTGTAAATATCACAGGCAACAAGCAACGGACGTCTGCCCTGCTTTTTCAGCATTACGGCAAGCTTACCGGAGTGGGTTGTTTTACCGCTACCCTGCAAACCGCACATCATAATTACTGTTGGCGGCTTGGAAGCAAACTTAATTCTCTCCTCACTGCCGCCCATAAGTGCAGTAAGCTCCTCGTTAACTATCTTAACAACCATCTGTGCAGGGGTAAGGCTTTCCATTACATCCTGACCGATAGCTCTTTCTGTCACCTTGTTTGTAAAGTTCTTTGCAACCTTGTAGTTTACGTCAGCCTCAAGAAGTGCAAGTCGCACTTCACGCATTGCTTCTTTTACGTCACTTTCGCTTAATTTACCTTTATTTTTCAGCTTTTTAAAAGCGTTTGTAAGCTTTTCTGAAAGTCCCTCAAAAGCCATAGGTTGCCTCCTTTTTATTCTTCTTCAATCAACTTATCTGTAATGGTGATAAGCTCATTTAGTTTTTTGCTGATATCTGCAAGAGGTGTTTCGCTGTCTACCATTGATTTTGCAAGGCAGAGTTCTTCCTTTACAACAGAAAGACCTTTGTTTTGCCTCAAAAATCTTTTGTATAACCCCAGTTTATCCTCATATGAGTAGAGGTTATTTTCCCCTCTTTTTATTAAATCTCTTACACCCTGACGGGTAATTCCCAAATCCTCTGCAATTTCCGACAGGGAAAGGTCATCATTATAGTACATTTCTGTAGCTCTTCTCACCTTGTCCTTTAGCAATTCGCCGTAAAAATCAAGAAGTAAAGAAAGCTGCATTTTCTTTTCCATAAATTTCAGACCTTTCAGGTGTAAAGTTTTTTTCTTTACAGCTTGATAATTATACATCTAAAGCCCAAAAATGTCAACATTTTCTCATAAATTATTTTTTGCTGTGCACAATAAAACATAGATATCTTGCAGCAACAAAAGAGAGTTAAACTCAATAGCCGATAGTAAGTGTGCATTTTTACTGCCTATTTTTATCAGTTTTTATAGCAAGTTGTCAAACTGTAAGGGGTGTAACTCTTTTTCAGTTAGCAAAATTAACAAAAATCAAATTCTTATTATTTTTTTGGTGAAATCTACTAAAAAATGTGATATAATTTTGTAGTACAAAACAAAGGAAACACCAATTATTGCGCAAATCTTGCTTAATCGGCGTTTCATTCACGGAGGATTGTTTTGGAGCAAATAATCAGCATAGACAGAATGGAGCACGCTGTTGCTTTGTTCGGCAGCTTTGACGAAAATATAAAGATGATTGAAAGTGAGTACGGTGTACGCATTATCGGTCGTGACAGTGAGCTGAAAATCTCCGGCGAGGCAGAATGCGTAAGCAGAGCCGCAAAGGTTATTGACAGCTTACTATCCTTTATCAACAAGGGTGAAAGCCTCAGTGAGCAAAATATCCGCTACTGTATCAGCCTTGTAAACGAGGGCAGCGAAGATAAAATTCAGCAACTTTCTACAGACTGCGTCTGCATAACCAGCAAAGGCAAGCCTGTTAAACCAAAGACATTGGGACAAAAAAGATATTGCCGGAGCATTGCAGACAATACAATTACAATCGGCGTGGGCCCTGCCGGCACAGGCAAGACATATCTTGCTGTTGCAATGGCTGTTACTGCCTTCAGGGCAAAGCAGGTTAACAGAATAATTCTCACACGTCCTGCGGTAGAGGCAGGAGAAAAGCTGGGATTTCTTCCGGGTGATTTACAGAGCAAAGTTGACCCTTATCTTCGTCCGCTGTATGACGCCCTTTTTGATATGCTGGGTGCAGAAACCTACCACAAATATGTGGAGCGAGGCAACATTGAGGTAGCTCCCCTTGCATATATGCGAGGTCGTACACTGGACGACAGCTTTATCATTCTTGATGAAGCGCAAAACACCACCAGAGAACAGATGAAAATGT
>JAFLUK010000006.1 GCA_022508865.1 Oscillospiraceae bacterium
ACGGCAAAAAAGGAAGAAGAAAATGACTGATGTTGTGGTGGTAGGCGGTGGTGCGTCAGGTCTGATTGCAGCCGGTACTGCGGCATACTATGGTGCAAGGGTTACTCTCCTTGAAAAAAACAGCCGAACAGGAAGAAAAATTCTTGTAACCGGCAAGGGCAGATGTAACATTACAAATAATTGCGATAACAGTACTTTCATTGCAAATGTTCCTACAAATTCCAGATTTTTATACAGTGCCATTAATAATTTTAATCCACAAGACACAATAGATTTTTTCAACGATTTAGGTCTTGAAACAAAAACAGAGAGAGGTAACAGAGTTTTTCCTGTTTCTGACAGAGCAATGGATGTTGCCGATACTCTCTATTCCTTTGTAAAGCAAAATGGTGTGGATGTGGTCGAGTCAACGGTCACCTCATTGGTTACAGAGAACGGAAAAATAAAGGGTGTAAAAGACAGTAAGGGAAGAACTTTCCCCGCCCGTTCTGTAATTATTGCAACGGGAGGACTCAGCTATCCTGCAACAGGCTCAACAGGTGACGGTTATCGTCTTGCAAATCAGGTTGGTCACACAGTAACAGAATTAAAGCCGTCGCTTGTTTCTCTTGTGTCGGGTGACGAATTTTGTAAACACTTGCAGGGTTTATCCCTTCGTAACGTAAAACTGACAGCTTACGAAAATAATAAAGAAATTTTTTCGGGATTTGGTGAAATGCTGTTTACACATCAGGGTATTTCGGGACCTTTGGTGCTTTCAGCAAGCTCCCATATGAGGAATTTCGGCAAGAAAAATTACTATGTATCCATAGATTTAAAGCCTGCACTCCCAGAAGAAAAGTTAGATTTACGAATTCAAAAAGACTTGATTTCTCACAAAAATAATCAAATTAATAATTCTTTGAATGAATTATTACCTAAAAAACTAATTTCTGTAATTTTAGACAGATGGGGTATAGAACCAACAAAAAAATCAAATTCTATAACTAAAGAGGAAAGAATTTCTCTGAATAAATTATTAAAAAATTTTACTGTTAATATCAAATCTCTTGGCAGCATAAAGGAAGCAATCATTACCTCGGGCGGTGTTTCCACCAAAGAAATAAGCCCCAAAACTATGGAAAGCAAGTTGATTTCAGGACTCTTCTTCTGTGGTGAGGTTATTGATGTTGATGCATACACAGGTGGTTTTAATTTGCAAATTGCCTTTTCAACAGGCAGACTTGCTGGATATTACAGTGCTATAAAGGAAGGATAAAAATATGTCTATTGCAATTGCTATTGACGGACCTGCCGGTGCGGGTAAATCAACCTTATCAAAGGCTGTGGCGAAGGAACTCTCTTTTATTTATGTTGACACAGGTGCTCTGTACCGTACAATCGGTCTTGCAGCAGCAAGAAAAGGTATTGATAAAAACGATAAGGAAAATATTGTAAAAATTCTTGATGAAATTGAAGTGAAGCTTGCCTTTAATGACGAGGGAACACAAATTGTTCTTCTTAACGGAGAGGATGTTTCAGGATACATCCGTACTCCCGAAGCATCAATGTATGCATCATCAGTTTCTGCAATTCCTGAAGTCAGAGCATTTCTTCTTGACTTACAGCGTAATATGGCAAAGAACGACAATGTTATTATGGACGGCAGAGATATTGGCACAGTAGTGCTTCCGGATGCAAAAATCAAAATTTTCCTTACTGCTTCTCCCGAAACGAGGGCAATGAGAAGATATAAGGAAAATCTGGAAAAGGGCATAGAATGTAACTATGACGATGTTCTCAAAGATGTTAATGAGAGAGATTATAATGACAGCCACCGTGACATTGCACCCTTAAAGCCTGCTGAGGACAGCATTACAGTGGACACAAGTGACTACGACTTTGAGGGCTCGAAAAATGCTTTGCTCAAGGTTATAAAGGAGAATATGTAATGGATAATTCACCTAAAAATGCCAATGAGCAAAATTCACAAAAAGTAATAAAAATCAAAGAGCACCTTATATTTTATAAAGTTGCAAAGTGTATTGTTTTTCCGATTTTTAAACTGATTTACAGATATAAGTGTATTAGTGAATGTGAGATTCCAAAGGAGGGTGGTTTTATTATTGCATCTAACCACCTATCAAATACAGACCCTGTATTTGTAGGCTTAACCTTTAAAAGACGTGTGTATTTTATGGCAAAGGTAGAGCTCTTCAAAAATAAATTCTTTGGAGCTCTCATTCGTGTGTTAGGTGCCTTTCCTGTTACAAGGGGAGAAAATGACCACAGAGCCATTGCAACAGGCGAGGATTTAATCAATAACGGAAAAGTAATGACAATCTTTATTGAGGGTGGCAGAACAAAAACAGGCGAACTTATGCGACCTCGCAGCGGATGTGCTGTTATTGCCCGTCAGACAAAGGCACCTGTTATTCCAATGTGCATTACTGTAACAGGTAAGTCAAAGAGTATTTTTGCCAAAAGAACTATTCACATCGGAAAGCCAATCACATATAAGGAATTAGGTTTTACTGATGGTGAAAATCCTTCCCCAAGAGAATACAGAGAGGCATCCAGAATTATCATGGATAAAATCACTGAATTTAGAGAAATGGACAGAACAGATAAATGAAAAAAATAATATTGGCAAAGTCAGCAGGGTTTTGTTTTGGTGTAAACAGAGCAATTGAAATAGTCTATAAGCTGATCGATGAAGGAAAGTCTGTTTGTACTCTTGGTCCCATTATACATAATATGCAAATGGTTGAGGAACTGAAAAGCAGAGGCGTCAAAACTATAAATTCCATTTCCGAAGCAGAAAAGGGAAGTACTGTGGTAATACGTTCACATGGAGTTCCTCGGTCTGTCATTGACGAAATTAAAGAAAAGGGACTGGCTTATGTAGATGCAACGTGTCCTTTTGTTTCAAAAATCCATAAAATCGTGGAGAACGACGGACAGGACAACAGCACCATAATAATAGCAGGCGACAAGGATCACCCCGAAGTCAGGGGAATTATGGGGCATTGCAAAAACCATTGTTATACCTTTAAAAATCAAGAGGAACTTGAGAATATTTTCTCTATAATTCCCCGAGAGAAAAATAATCAGGTGAAAGTTGTAGCACAAACAACTTTTGATATAAAAGAATGGGAAAAAAGTTTAAAAAGTTTAAAAAATGTCTATACAAAGTCGAAAATATTTGATACAATATGTAATGCCACATCTATACGTCAAAAAGAAGCGAACGATATATCCAAATCTGTGGATTTGATGTTTGTCATCGGCGACAAGCATAGCTCAAATTCTTTCAAGCTCTATAACATCTGTTCCAAAAATTGCAGTAAAACTTTTTTTGTGGAAACAGCAGATGAACTTCCAATGGAAGAAGTGCTGACGGCGGATAGCATAGGTGTAACAGCCGGAGCGTCAACACCGGCAAGGATTATTAAGGAGGTACTGGATAAAATGAGTGAGGTAAACACATCCAGCGTAAATGAAAATGAATTAAGCTTTGAGGAGATGCTTGAAGAATCTCTGAAGAGTATGAATACAAATGAGAGGGTTATGGGCACAGTAATGGGCATTGCTTCTAACGGCGATGTTGCTGTTGATGTTGGTAGAAAACAGGCCGGTTATATTCCAAACGACGAGCTTACATACGATCCGACACTTTCTGCGGAAGATGTAGTAAAAGTTGGTGACCAGGTTGAACTTCTTATTATGAAGACCAACGATCAGGAAGGCACAATTATGCTTTCTAAAAAGAGAGTAGATGCCCAGAAAAGCTGGGAAGAGCTTGAAGCTCTCGGCGAATCTGACGAAATATTTACAAGCAAGGTTGTAGAAGTTGTTAACGGCGGCGTTATTGTAATGCTTAAGGGCTGCAGAGTATTTATCCCTGCTTCACAGGCAACACTTACAAGAGAAGACGATTTATCTTCACTTGTTGGCGAAGAAGTACAGTTCAGACTTCTTGAAGTATCACGCAAGGGCAGAAGAAAAAGAGCTATCGGCTCAATTAAGTCTGTTCTCAGAGAAAAGAGAGCTGAAGAAAAGGCAAAGCTCCTTGAGAGCATTGCTGTTGGCAACACATACGAGGGTGTTGTTAAGTCACTTACAAGCTACGGCGCATTTGTAGACATCGGCGGCGTTTATGGTATGATTCACATCAGCGAGCTTAGCTGGTCAAGAATCAAGCACCCATCAGAGGTTGTTAATGTTGGCGACAAAGTTGTAGTTTTCATTAAGGATATCAACGAAGAAACAAAGAAGATTTCCCTTGGCTACAAGAAGGACGAGGATAACCCATGGTACATCCTCAAGACACAGTATCCTGTTGATTCTGTTGTTAAGTGTAAGGTTGTAGGCATCACAACATTTGGTGCATTTGCAAATATCATCCCCGGTATTGATGGTCTTATTCACATCAGCCAGATTGCCAACAAGAGAATTGATAAGCCACAGGATGTTCTTGAAGTAGGTCAAGAAGTTGAAGCAAAGATTATTGCTATTGACTTTGACAAGAAGAGAGTTTCCCTCTCAATGCGTGCACTTCTTCCGGAAGAAGCTCCTGCTGAAGAGGTTGTTGAGGCAACAGAAACAGCAGAAGTTGCAGAAGAAACCGAGGTTACAGAAGTAGCTGAAGAAGCTGCTGAATAATTAATTGAATTTAAACGGGGCACCTGCGGGTGCCTCTTTTGATATATGAACATAATACTAATCAGGTGATATAATGAATTTTGATGTAAAAGCAGAAACAAAGGCTGTGTTTGACGAGGTAATTGAGCAATCAAGGCTAAAAGCAGGAGATATTCTTGTTGTTGGTTGTTCTACTTCGGAAATTGCAGGAAGTCCAATGGGAACAGACAGCAATCTTTCTTTGGCAAAAGAAGTGTACAGTGCCTTTTATAATGACTTAAAAGCCAAGGGAATATTTTTGGCTGTACAGTGCTGTGAGCACCTTAACAGGGCATTGGTTGTTGAAAAACAGCTTGCGGATAAACTACTCCTTGATACTGTAAATGTTGTTCCTCAACCAAAGGCAGGAGGCTCATCAGCAACAACTGCATACGGCCTTTTTGAAAATCCCGTAATGGTTGAGCATATCAAGGCTGACGCCGGTGTAGATATTGGCGGCGTTATGATTGGTATGCACCTGAAGGAAACAGCAGTACCCCTAAAAATGAAAAATAAAAAAATCGGAAAAGCAATTGTAATTGCAGCACGCACACGTCCACGTTTTATTGGAGGCGCAAGGGCTGTTTATGATGAAAATTTACTTTAGGAGAGGAATATGACACCTATAGAGATACAAAATAATAAAGAAGAATTCCTTAACTTGTTCAGAGAAAATGTTAAACGTGAAGGTAGAGAGGAACTCCTTAAGTGGATGGAAAAGACAGACTTTTTCACAGCCCCTGCAAGCAGTAAATTTCACAATGCCTGTGAGGGTGGTCTTTGCGCGCATTCCCTTTCTGTTTACCACACTCTGATGGAAAAGCACTATAACGAGGAAACAGATGATATAGAGAGCTTTACTATTGCTTCACTTCTTCATGATTTATGCAAGGCAGAGTTTTACAAGGTTAGTACCAGAAATGTAAAGAACGAAGATACAGGAAAATGGGAAAAGGTACCATACTTTGCAATTGAAGATAAATTCCCTTATGGTCACGGAGAAAAGTCAGTGTTCCTTATTGAAAGAAAAATGAGATTAAAGCTGGAGGAAGCAATGGCTATCCGTTGGCATATGGGCGGCTTTGATGACAGCGCAGGCTATTCAATCAGCCTTGCCTACGAAAAATATCCCCTTGCAGTAAAGCTTCATTTGTCTGATCTGGAGTCTACATATTTAAGGGAGCAGGGTACATCTGATGTCAACAGAAAGTAATACTATTATGGATTTTGAAAAAGCAAGAATAAGAGTAGAGCAACTTACAAAGGAAATAAACTATCACAACAACCTGTACTATAATCAGGATAATCCCGAAATTTCAGACTTTGAATATGATATGCTTCTTCGAGAACTGGAAAGCCTTGAAGATGAATTTCCAATGCTGGTCACTGTAGACTCACCAACACAGAATGTAGGCGGTAATGCAGGAGAAAAATTCAGTCAGGTTGTCCATACAGTAAGAATGGAAAGTCTCCACGATTCCTTTAGTCACAATGAACTAAAGGATTTTGACAGAAAAGTGAGAGAAGTGGTGGAAAATCCATTCTATGTTGTAGAGCCAAAGTTTGACGGCCTTTCGGTCTCTTGTGAATACGAGAATGGTGTGCTGGTGCGTGGTTCAACAAGAGGTGACGGTAACGTGGGTGAAGATATTACCGATAATATCATTACCATAAAATCATTACCCAAAAGACTGAAAAAAGCTCCTGAATTTTTAGAGGTCCGCGGCGAAGTTTATATGTCTGATGAAAACTTCCTGAAACTTTTGAAATATCAGGAGGAAAATGAGGAAAAGCCATTTAAAAATCCACGAAATGCGGCGGCAGGTTCATTGAGACAAAAAAATTCAAAAATCACTGCAAAGCGTAATTTGGATATTTTTATTTTTAATATTCAGCAGGTGCAGGGTGTTGAACTTACTAGTCACAAAAACAGCCTTGACTATCTTACTGAACTTGGTTTTCCCACAGCCCCATTTTATAACAGATACGACAATATTGACGATGTAATCAATGAAATTGAACGAATAAACCAAATCAGAGGTACATTAGGCTTCCCAATCGACGGTGCAGTTGTTAAGGTAGATGATTTTTCTCAAAGAGAATTATTAGGCAGTACTGCAAAATTCCCCAAATGGGCAGAAGCCTACAAATATCCTCCCGAGGAAAAACCTACAAAGCTACTTGATATAGAAATTAATGTGGGAAGAACAGGAGCACTAACACCTGTAGGCATATTTGAACCTGTTTTTCTTTCCGGAACAACTGTCAGCAGAGCAGTACTGCACAATGAAGATTTTATCAAAGAAAAAGACATCAGAATCGGTGACACAGTAATAATAAGAAAAGCAGGGGAAATTATCCCCGAGGTTGTTGCACTCAAGGAGCACGGAGCAAATACAAAGGAATTTAAGTTCCCAAATACTTGCCCGTCCTGCGGAGGTCCTGTATCAAGAGACAAGGACGAGGCAGCATTAAGGTGCACCAACACAGAGTGTCCTGCACAGCTTTTGAGACACTTGATTCATTTTGTAAGTCGTGACGCAATGGATATAGAAGGTCTTGGTCCCGCTGTTCTTGAACAGCTTGTGGAAAGTCGTCTTGTCGAATCCCCTGTTGATTTGTACAGACTAACCTATTTTGATGTACTTACCCTTGAAGGAAAAGCAGAAAAATCCGCAATTAATCTTATTGACTCCATAGAGCGGTCAAAAGGCAGAGAACTGTACAGACTTATTTTTGCCCTTGGTATTCGCCATATCGGACAAAAGGCGGCGAAACTCCTTTGCGAGCACTTTCTGACTATAGAAAATATTATTAATGCCAAAGTTGAGGATTACACATCAATTGACGGCTTTGGAGAAATTATGGCGGAGAGCATTACAGAATACTTTAGCCATTGGGACAGCATAAAGCTGATTAATGAACTAAAATCTTGCGGTGTGAAAATGCCTGCCCTTGAAAAGAAGGCTGTTGATGACAAGCTAAAGGGTCTTACATTTGTTTTAACAGGAACACTTCCTACCTTAAAAAGAAGCGAAGCCTCAAAAATGATAGAAGATGCAGGGGGAAAAACATCATCTTCTGTAAGCAAAAAGACAAGCTACGTAGTAGCAGGGGAAGAAGCCGGAAGCAAGCTGACTAAAGCTCAAACCCTTGGAATTAATATCATCACAGAGGCTGAATTGATGAAAATGCTGAAATAACTTCTAAAGTAACTTTGCAAATAACTATTTAACTATTATGACTACCGAACGGTAGTCATATTTTTTTGTATGTTTACATATCTTTTAAAGAAAGGAATGAAAACTATGGTAAAAAATAGAGATGTTATAAAGGACGTTACCCCTCTGTTACCCGACAGAATATCCTACCGAATCAACAATTTACCCCAATTAATAAAAGATAGTATTCAGGAAATCAGATTAAGGTCAAACAAACCGGTAATACTGGAATGCAGTCAAAATAAAACCTATTACTTAACAGACAAATCTCATACCGAGGAATTTTTTACTAATATAAACTACATATTGTCATACAAAAATGATTTAACAGAAATTTTCTCCAAGGCTTGCATATATTCTGTCTATAACCGCCAAAACGAAATTTCCAAGGGCTTTGTAACTATTGCAGGCGGTCACAGAATGGGTATAACGGGAACAGCAGTATATAACAACGGCGAGCTGATTAATGTAAAAGATATTACTTCTCTGAATATAAGAATTTCGAGGGAATTTATAAATTGCAGCAAGGATTTGTTTTCGAAATTAAAGGAAGATTTCTCAAGCTTATTAATTTGCGGCAAGCCCTCATCAGGCAAGACAACATTAATAAGAGATATAGCAAGAAAATTGTCTGTGGACTACAGCAAAAAGGTCTGTGTCATTGACTCCAGAAACGAAATTTCTGCCACTTACAGAGGTGAAATTACAAATGATTTAGGTACCTGTGATGTATTTTCTCAGTACCAAAAAACAGAAGCAATCGTTCAGGCTGTCCGCAATATGTCACCTGACTTTATTGTATGTGATGAAATTGTAATCGCACAGGAAATAAATGCCATTTCACAGGGAGTAAACACAGGAGTCAATTTTATTGTAACCGTTCACTGTTCATCTGTAGAAGAGCTTATGAATAAACCTCTTTTTAAAAATCTTCTCTCTTTAAATGCTTTTGAAAATGCAGTTATTCTAAAAGACAGAGACGCACCTTGTCAGATTGACAGAATAATTAATATAAAGGATTTTACAGTTAATAATGCTAATTAAAATATCAGGACTGATACTTGCCTTTGTATTTTTTTCTTCAATAGGCTTCTATCAGTCCTATAAGCTAAAAAAAAGAAAGGACAATTTGTGTACAATACTGCTTTTTCTTAACAGAATGTGTACAAGTATTCAGTACAGAAACGACGACTTGTTTTTACTCGTTTCAAAATGCTGTGATGATATTCTTACTCCCTTGAAGGAAGTAAAAAGTGATACTTCGGAATATTCACAAAAAATAAGTGCCTTGCCATTAAATAAAGAGGACAAGACCCTGCTTGAAAAGTTTTTTTCAGGTCTCGGCACTTCTGATATTGACGGACAAATACGTCACATTAGCTTATACACAAATTTTTTTAACGAATTGTACGAAAAATCAAAAACAGATATAGAAAAGAAATCAAAGCTATATACCCTTTCAGGTGTTTTTGCAGGACTTACTTTTGTAGTAATGTTCATATAAAGGAATGATTTAATGGATGTAGATATGATATTCAAAATTGCAGCTATCGGAATAATAGTAGCTGTACTGAATCAGCTTTTAATCAGAAGCGGCAGAGAAGAACAGGCGCTCCTAACCACAATAATGGGACTGATAGTTGCCCTTATGATGATAATAAGCCAAATCAGCACACTTTTTGATACAATCAAATCGGTATTCGGATTATGACAGAGATTGTAACTGTCTGTCTGGTGGCTGTAGTTGCCTTTATTTTTGCCCTGACTATCAAGCAAAGCCACCCTTCAATATCTCTTGCCATTATAATATTAACATCAATCATTATCCTGATTTTTCTTCTTGACTATCTCACACAGGTTATCGACTATATAAGAGAGCTTTTTGAAAGTGTAAATATAAATTCCGATTACATAAAAATACTCTTAAAGTGTACAGGCATTTGCTTTATTACGGAATTCTCCTGCGATTTGTGTAAGGAGTCCGGATATTCCTCTCTGTCTGCCCAAATTTCACTGGCAGGCAAGCTGATAACTCTCGTAATGGCAATACCGCTATTTAAGGATGTTTTGTCAATATCCCTATCTTTGGCAGGTGCACAGTGAAAATTAAAATTATAAGAATGTTAACATTATTCTCTATGACAATTGCATTAATTTTTATCTCTGTAACAAATGCCGGGGCAAGCGCATATTCAGAAGCTTTGGAGGAAATCGGCGGAGGAAACCTTTCTCAAGGACTTGATGATAATACTAAAAATACCCTTAACAGTCTTGGAATTGATGAGGATAGCTACGAAAGTATTATCAATCTTTCCTTTTCACAGGTGATTAGTCAGATTATTGGTATGTCACAAAAGGAAAGTGCAGCACCTTTGTCGTCCTCTGCACTGGTGCTGTGTCTTCTCTTGATATATGCTGTTTTTGATAATTTCAAAGATAATTTAAAAAGCCGTAATATGCAAAAAATTTCTGATGCAGTTTTTGTTCTCATTATTACTGTATCGGTGTCAACTCCCATTCTTTCTGTAATCAACAGAGCAGTTTCTTCAATAGAAAATGCATCTTCTTTTATGCTCCTATATATTCCGGTAATGGTTGTTGCTCTAATCACAAACGGACAGGCTGTAACAGGCGCCGCTTACTATTCACTTGTAGTTATGGTAAGCGAGGGAATAACCTGGCTTTCTGCTAATTTTATTGCACCAATGTTAAGTGTTTTTTTGGGTGTTTCCGTAACTTCATCAGTATCCTCGGAAATTAATATGAGGGGTATAGTCAAGGAACTTTCAAAGTTCATAAAATGGGTAATAGCCTTTATTATGACTGTATTTTCAGGTTTGCTCACCTTTAAAACTTTAATTACCACAGCGGCTGATACAGTGTCCACCAGAGCAGTAAGATTCACTCTTTCGTCATTTATTCCTATAGTCGGGTCAGCGCTTTCAGAAGCATATAAAACAATACAGGGCAGTATGAGTCTGCTGAAAACAGGCTTGGGTGTATTTGTAATAATCAGCGTAATCATAGTTTTTCTTCCCGTTATCATCAATTGTCTGCTTTGGATAATATCCCTTAATTTAACAAGAGGAGTGTCAAATATGATAGGGATAAAGGAACCCTCCTATATTCTGGAAGCGTGCTCTACTGTGCTTTCTACTCTTCTTGTTATCATACTGTGTATAATGGCAATCTACGTTGTCAGCACAGCTATAATCCTGACACTGGGAGCAGCAAAATGAATATAGTAAGCAATACTTCCCTGATACTTTGCACCTGCACAATAGCCTGTGTCGTAATAAAAATGCTGCTTCCCGAAGGCAGTACAAGAAAAACAATGAACATTATTATTACCGCTTTTCTTATTATTGCAATGGTTGTACCAATAAAAAATCTTTTTGCGGTAGCTGATGAATTATCTGTTTCAACTCCTGATGAAGCAAAAATTACCAGAGATTATAATAACAAGGTGCTGTCTGTTACTAAAGAAAATTTGGAAAAATCCCTGATTTCAATACTAAATCAAAATAATATACCTGTAACAGATGTAGATGTATATTTAAGAACAGACAGAGAAAATGGAATATTAATTGACTATATATACATATATATTATTGAAGACAACAAATCCCATATTAGCAAAATAATTTCTTTGGTTGAGGAAAATTATAATATCACACCCGAGATTATATTAAGCTGATTTTACGGAGAATAAAATGAAGGAAAAATTATCAAAGCTAAAAAATGACAAAAACCTCATCAGAATAATATTTATAATAGGAATCGCAGGAATACTTTTAATCTTTTGCTCAACTCTGTTTGATAGTGAAAAAACAGAAGATATTGATAGCTTTTCCGTTGAGGAATACAGAAGCCTTGAAGAAAACAGAATAAAAGAAATGGTTGAGTCCATTCAAGGTGTTGGTAAAGCAAGAGTAATGGTCACAATGGAAAATTCTGTTGAGCAGGTGTATTCAAACGACAATAAGGTAAAAGAAATTGAGCCTGCAATCAGAGGTGTCCTTGTAATATGCAGCGGCGCTGACAATCCTGTAATCAAAGAAACAGTGCTTGAATCAATAACAAAGGCCCTTAATTTATCGTCAGATAAAGTATGTATAACAAAATTGAAAGAGGAGTAATTATGAAATTTAACAAAAGAAATCTTGTAGTGGCTTCACTTGTAATAGCTCTTAGTGCAGCAGTATACCTGAATTGGCAGTTTGGAGATACAAGTGCAATGTTTACATCATCAACAAAAGAGCTGGGAGAAGCGGAATATGTAAATAATGATAAAACCCTCACAAATCCATCAGAAAGTTCCCTTAGTAAAAAACAACAAAATTATTTTTCTAAAGCAAGAACAGACAGAGAACAGGCACAGGACAGAATTGTCACAATTGCTAAAGAAGTTTTGGAAAAGGCAGAGGCTTCTCCACAGGCAAAGGAGAGTGCTGTAGCACAGAGTGAAAAAATAGAAAACTACATACTATACCAGACAAATATAGAAAATCTGTTAAAGGCAAAGGGATTTTCTGATTGTATATGTTGCATTACAGAGGAAGGTTGTTCCGTAGTAGTAACAAAATCTGATATGGAAGAGGATAGTCCTATGATAATTAAGGACGTTGTCTTTGGACAGACAGGAATAAATTATGAAAATATCACCATCACAGAAATATAAATAGCACACTTTATTTACATTATTCGTCAGTTATGGTATAATATCCTCAACATTTATGAGGAGATGTCATAATAGTATGAGCGATAATAATATTTCCCGTTACAAAGAAAGAGAGCAGGCTTTTTTAATCTGCTTTGAAAAGATGTTCAGCGACAGTTCTATCGACGAAATATCTCGGTGTGCAGAGGAAAGCAGGGAAGATAACTATTCTGATTTTGCAATGAATTGTGCAAACGGTGTTCAGGATAATCTTGAGGAAATAGATGCACTTATAAAAAAACACCTTGCAAAGAAGTGGAATATTACAAGAATTAACAAGGTTTCCTTGAGTATTCTCCGCCTTGCAGTTTATGAAATGAAGTTTATTGAAGATATCCCAAACAGTGTGTCAATTAACGAAGCTGTTGAATTAAGCAAAAAGTTCTCCGGTGAAGACGAATATAAGTTTGTCAATGGTGTTTTGGGCGCAGTATCAAGGGATTTGTCAAAATAATGTCTTTGTTTTTAGGAATTGATACAAGCAATTACACAACCTCGGTTGCCTTGTATGACAGTGAAAAAAATACAGATATATCCTGCAAACAGCTGTTACCTGTGAAAAAGGGAGAGCTGGGCATACGTCAGAGCGACGCTGTGTTTCACCACACACAACAGCTTCCGGTGCTTTTTGATGAACTTCTGGACAAAGCAGAGGGTAAAATAAACGCAATTGGTGTTTCAGAAAAACCAAGACCTGTTGAAGACAGCTATATGCCTTGTTTTACAGTGGGAACAGGCTATGCAAAAGTGCTTTCCAAAGCCCTTAATGTACCTATTTATAAATTTACACATCAGCATGGACACATTGTGTCTGCATTGTATTCAGCAAAAAAACTTGATTTAATAGGTAAAAAATTTATTTCCTTTCACATAAGCGGGGGTACAACAGAAGCCCTTCTTGTAGATGAGGATTTAAGTATTAATCTTGTTGCGGAAACATTGGACCTTAACGCAGGACAAGCCGTAGACAGAGTGGGACTAATGCTTGGGTGCAAATTCCCCTGCGGTAAGGAACTTGAACAGCTTGCACTTTCCTACAGCGGCAGTGTAAAGGTTAAACCAACACTAAAGGGTAGCAACTGTTGCCTTAGCGGGCTTGAAAATATTTGTAAAAAGATGCTTGATAATAATGAAAGTAAAGAAAAAATTGCTTTTTATTGCTTAAAATATATTGAAGAAACTGTTTATAAAATGGCAATTTCTTTAAAAGAAAAATACGGCAATCTTCCTATCCTGTTTGCAGGGGGAGTTATGAGCAACAAAATTATAAGAGAAAATATGCAAAAGCGACTTGACTGCACATTTGCTCTTCCCGAGTATTCCACTGACAATGCAGTCGGAATTGCATATCTTGCAAATATGTCTTTTCAAAAGAAGTAAAAAATAGAGAATAATATGATTACACAAACACCCAAAATACTTACTGTTTCACAGCTTAACTTTTATGTTAAGTCTGTCCTTGATAGCGATCCAAGACTTAACTATGTTTTTTTAACAGGAGAAATATCAAATTTAACAGACCATTACCGCAGTGGTCATATTTACCTGTCGCTAAAGGACGACAAGTCCGTAATACGAAGTGTAATGTTTTCAGGTAATGCAAGAAATCTTAAATTTAAACCCCTAGAGGGTATGAAGGTGATTTGCAGAGGACGTGTAACTCTTTACGAAGCAACAGGGCAGTATCAGTACTATATTGAAGATATGCAGCCTGACGGATTAGGTGCTCTGTATCAGGCTTATGAACAGCTTAAAACAAAGCTGGAAACAGAAGGGCTTTTTGATAAAAGTCACAAAAAGCCAATTCCAGAGTTTCCAAATACAATTGCCATTATAACCAGTCCTACAGGTGCTGCACTTCAGGATATCAGAAACATTATTTCAAGAAGATATCCCTCTGTGAATCTGGTGATTTGTCCCGTTCTGGTTCAGGGAGAAAATGCAGCCCTTCAGCTTACCGATGCTGTGAATAAGTTAAGCGACAACCTTGCCTGCGATACAATCATCATTGGCAGGGGTGGCGGTTCAATAGAAGATTTGTGGGCTTTCAACAATGAAAATCTTGCACGTGCAATATATAACTGCAAAATCCCTGTTATTTCAGCAGTAGGACACGAAACAGACTTTACAATTTGTGATTTTGTTTCAGATTTACGAGCACCAACACCTTCAGCTGCTGCGGAGATTGCCGTTCCCGACAAATCTGAACTCTTTAGCTATTTTGAGGGACAGAAGCAGTATGCAAGGTCTCTTATCGAAAACAGAATTAACGAGTATAAGAGTATAGTTTTTGCAAATACCAACAGGCTTTTTGCATTGTCGCCAATGGATAAAATTTCAAAGGCAAGGGGAGAAATGGAAATCCTATCCCATAAAATTCAAAGTGCGGCTAACAGCAAATTTGAAACAATAAAACAGGAAAGTTTAAGTTTGGGCTTAACCCTTGAGGCAATAAATCCGATAACATTACTAAAGAGGGGATACTCTGTAGCAACCTGCAACGGCAAAACAGTATCATCTCTGAACGATGTACAAATCGGAGATCAAGTAAATATAGCCGTATCTGATGGTGAAATTATTTCCAAGGTAATAGAAAAACAGTAATCTAATAATCATTCGATTTTAATTCAAATATAAAACAGGAATTATCATAAACAGGAATAGTAAAAATGTCTTTTGTTCATTTACACGTACATAGTGAATACAGTTTGCTTGATGGAGCTTGTCGTATAGACAGGCTTGCTTTGGCATGCAAAGAAAAGGGAATGAACTCAATAGCAATCACAGACCACGGTGTAATGTACGGTGTAATAGATTTTTACAGAGCCTGCAAAAAGGCGGGTATCAAGCCCATAATCGGATGTGAGGTGTATGTAGCCCCAAGAAGCAGATTTGACAGTACCTTTGATTTGGATAAAGAAATTTATCATATGGTGTTGCTGTGTGAAAATAACATTGGTTATCAAAATCTTATAAAGCTTGTTTCCTATGGTTTTACAGAGGGCTTTTACAAAAAACCGAGAATAGACAAGGAGTTACTTGAAAAGTACCATGAGGGTTTAATTTGCCTTTCTGCCTGTTTAGCAGGAGAAATTCCAAGAAAAATAATTGCAAATGACTATGAGGGTGCAAAAACCACAGCGCTCTATTTTCAGAATTTGTTTGGCAAGGATAATTTTTTTCTGGAAATCCAAAACCACAGCATTAAAGAAGAAGCAATCGTTGCAGAAAAGCTTACCCGTATGTCTGAAGAAATCGGAGCTCCTTTAGTAGCAACAAATGACTGTCACTACATAGAAAAAACAGACAGCAAAATTCATGAAATCCTTCTTTGTATACAGACAAACCATACTATTCATGATGACGATAAAATGGAATTTCAAACAGAGGAATTCTATTTAAAAGACGAAAAAGAAATGCGTAGTCTTTTTCCGACTTTGGACGAAGCCTTTGATAACACACAAAAAATTGCTGACAGATGTAATGTGGAGTTTGAGTTTGGTGTCAGAAAGCTTCCTAATTTTGATGTTCCCAATAATGAGGATCACTATGAGTATTTTCGCAGAAATTGCTACGAGGGATTATATCGGCACTATGGGATCAATCCAAGTCAGGAGTTAATAGACAGACTTGAATATGAGCTTTCTGTTATCTCAAAAATGGGATTTGTTGACTATTATCTTATAGTTAACGACTTTGTGCAGTTTGCCAAGAATAACGGAATTCCCGTAGGTCCCGGCAGAGGATCGGGTGCAGGCTCACTCTGTGCCTATTGTATCGGCATTACAGGCATTGACCCAATAAAATACGATTTGCTCTTTGAAAGATTTTTAAACCCTGAACGTGTTTCAATGCCTGACTTTGATATTGATTTCTGTAAGGAAAAGCGACCTCTGGTTATTGACTATGTAATTAATAAATACGGCTCAAACAGGGTTGCACAGATAATATCCTTTGGCACAATGGCGGCAAGAGGTGCAATCAGAGATACGGGACGAGCAATGGGCATTTCCTATGGAACTTGCGACACAGTTGCAAAGCTTGTGCCGTTTGATATCAATATGACAATCGATAAGGCTCTGGAACTTAGTCCGGACCTGAAAAAAATGTATAATTCTGATGAACAGATAAAAGAACTTATAGATATGAGTCGTGCCCTGGAGGGTATGCCTCGTCATGCCACAATGCATGCCGCAGGGGTCGTTATTACTAAAGACCCTGTTTCTGACTATGTTCCTCTTTCAAAAAATGATGATAACATTGTTACCCAGTTTACAATGACAACTCTTGAGGAACTTGGCCTTTTAAAAATGGACTTTTTAGGGTTGAGGAATCTTACTGTAATTGATGATGCAGTAAAAATGATAAATAAAACTAATCCCGACTTCAAAATAGAAAATATCCCCCTTGATGATAAGGGTGTGTTTGAAATGATGTCTGCAGGTCAGTCTGAAGGTGTGTTTCAGTTTGAAAGTCAGGGAATGAAAAATGTTCTTATACAGCTAAAGCCTGTTTCAATAGAAGACTTAATAGCTGTCATTTCCCTCTATCGTCCTGGCCCTATGGACAGTATTCCAACATATATTGAAAACCGCCATAATCCTAGCCACGTTACCTATAAGCATCCACTTCTTAAAGATATTCTCAATGTTACATATGGCTGCATTGTGTATCAGGAGCAGGTAATGCAGATTTTCCGTACTCTTGCAGGCTATTCATTAGGTAGAGCCGACATTGTTCGCCGTGCTATGAGTAAGAAGAAGCACAAGGTTATGGAAGAAGAGAGAAAAATCTTTATTGAAGGTTACGTCAATGAAAATGGAGAAGTAGAGGTTGAAGGCTGTCTTCGTAGAGGAGTTGACAGGAAAACTGCAGAGTCTGTATATAGCGAAATGGAGAGCTTTGCTTCTTATGCTTTTAACAAATCTCACGCAGCTGCTTACGCAACTATATCCTATCAGACTGCCTACCTTAAGTGTCACTATCCAACTTATTATATGGCGGCACTTCTTACCAGTGTCCTCGATAATCAAAATAAACTTGCAGTGTATATTGAGGAATGTAACAGAATCGGCATAAAGGTTTTGCCGCCTCACGTTAACTATTCTCGCACAGGCTTTACCGTTGTGGACGGCAACATTCGATTTGGACTTCTTGCAATCAAAAATCTTGGAAAAAATTTTATTTCAGAAATTATTAATGAAGTGAACAACAGACCCTTTGACTCTTTCTATGATTTTTGTAAAAGAATGTACGGCAAAAATATGAATACAAGAGGTCTGGAAAGTCTAATTAAGTCAGGCGCTTTGGACAATATTGGCGCAAATCGCAGACAAATGCTTTCTGTATATAAAAATATTCTTGATAACCTTGAATATGACAGAAGAAAAAATGTAGAGGGTCAGCTGTCATTCTTTGATATGGGAGATAGTCCCAAAAATGCACAAACAGCAGAAATGCCCCAAATGGCAGAATTTCCTGTTTCCGAGCTTCTTTCTATGGAAAAGGAAATTGCAGGAATGTATCTCAGCGGTCATCCTCTTTCTGAATATGACAACTACATAAAGATAATCAAGACTGATAAAATCGGAGATATTCTTACTAATGACTTTGGAAGATATAAGGACGGTCAGCAAATCAGATTATTTGCCATAATCAACAAAATCAAAAATCAGATAACAAAGTCAAATCAGATGATGGCATTTGTTACAATTGAAGACAAAACAGGATTAATGGAAACCTTGGTGTTCCCAAAAACTCTTGCGGAGTACGGCAGCTACACCTATCAGGACAATATTGTTGAGGTTATTGGTACAGTAAATATCAGAGAAAATGAAGACCCCAAAATGATAGTTAATTGTATCAAGCCTGCACCCTCAAAGGATGAGCTTAAAAACATCAATCTAAAAAATATAATAAACGAAGATGTTAAGCATAAAGCGGCTCCCGTAAATACCATAGACAACCACAGAGTAGTCAAGCCAAACAGGCTTTATTTGAAAATACCGGACAGAAAAGGTAAGAAATTCCAAAAGGTTAAGAATATACTTGAGCTTTTTTGCGGCAGTACAATGGTTGTGTTCTATGTAGAAGAGGAAAAAAAGCAGTACAAAGCCCCTGCAAAAATGTGGGCAGAGGTGAACGATGTTCTTATAAATGAACTAAAATACATTCTCGGGGATGAAAATGTGGTAATTAAGTAGGTGTTTTGATTTATCATAACAACTAAATTGAAAAAACACTTGATTATTACAGTGATTTTGTATTATAATGTGATTAGAATTTTATTTGACTAAAACAATTTGCAGGAGGTAATAATTATGTCTAAAGATGCAATTGCAGTTCTTACAAGCGGCGGTGACGCACCGGGTATGAATGCGGCTGTAAGAGCAGTTGTTCGTTCAGCTATAAATAAGGGCTTCAAGGTTCTTGGTATCAGAAGAGGTTATCGTGGTCTTTTGAACAAGGATTATGTTGAATTGGAGCTTCGTTCAGTAACAAATATATTAAGTTCAGGCGGTACAATTCTTTACACAGCCAGAAGTTTGGAATTCCAGAAACCCGAGGGCATAAAGAAAGCTGCCCAGAACTGTGTAGACCTTGGTGTTAAGGGCGTTGTTGTAATTGGCGGAGACGGCTCGTTTATGGGTGCAAGAGCACTTTCAGAGGCAGGTGTGCCATGTGTTGGTATCCCCGGTACAATTGATAACGATATTGCCTGCAGTGAATATACAGTAGGCTTTGATACCGCTATGAACACAGCAATGGAAATGGTGGACAAAATTCGTGATACCTCACAATCCCACGACAGATGTTCTGTTGTTGAGGTTATGGGCAGAAGATGCGGTGATATTGCTCTGCAAACAGGTATCAGCTGCGGTGCTACCGCTATCCTTGTTCCTGAAGTTGAATATGATATCGAAAGAGATGTTATTGCAAGAATTCTTGAAACAAAGAAGCTTGGCAAACAGCACTTTATCATTGTTGTAGCCGAGGGTGTCGGTGGTTCTGTTGACCTTGCAAAGTATATTGAAAAGAGAACAGGCATTGAATCCCGTGCAACAATTCTCGGTCACGTACAGCGTGGCGGTTCGCCAACATTAAGAGACAGAGTTGTGGCTTCTCAAATGGGTCACAAGGCTGTAGACATTCTTGCAGAGGGTAAGTCCAAGAGAGTTGTAGCAATGAAAAACGGCAAAATTGTAGACTATGATATTACAGAAGCTCTTGATATGAAGAGAGTTTTCGATATTGACCTTTACAATGTTGCTAAAACCATTTCAATGTAATATATTAAAACCAAAAGGCACAGTGGTAAGCTGTGCCTTTGTAAATAAATTAAGGAAGTAAAAATAATGTCGATTTTTTATCCCGAAGAGCTTATAATTTACAGCTTATCTGTTAATTCTTTTTTACCGTTTGACGTAAAGAGTGATATTCTTGCAAAAGTAAGAAAAAATTTCTTTGAGCACAACAGACGTCAATGTGACAAACTTGTTCAGAATATAGGTGAAGTGTCTTTAAATTACACCTATAATCTGGAAAAGAACAGACCAATGAAGTGGATTGTGAAAAAAAATAAAAAAACCATTGAGGATGCAGTTATTGTTTCTGTTAATTCCTATGAACTGCGTACCTACAATGAAAATGGTGATAAGCTGATATCCACCGAATATACAAATGACCATATATTCAAAATGTTGAGTTTTTCACATAATAATGACGCAGTAGTAATCTCCGCAGGTATAGAAAACAATCAGCCTGTTTTATACTACAGAGAAGGTAATAATAAATATACTCTCTATTTGCTGGAAATAAATGAGGATGAAGAAGTGTTAACCCGCTTGTCGGAGAAAAATCCCTACATTTCTGTTACTGCGCTTACTAACAAGGGTTTAGTTTACTTTGGCAGTCAGGAAGAAATTTCTAACATTAATTGTATTATTGATGAAATAAAGGATAAAATTGTTGAAGAAAATACTCCAAAATCCTACATAACACAGGAAGATAAAAAATCAGGTTTTAATTTTAATGATAATGACTTTAATATCAAAAAGAATATGAATCAAACCTATGATGTGGGTAAGGTTGAATATTTTACTGACGATCCAGAGGACATTGAGGAAAATCATTCTTTAGAAAAAATTAATATTCTTGACAATGTTTATGAAAATCAGAATGATGTTCAGGCTGAAATCGAAAATATTTCAGATAACATTAGCAATGACAATGCCCTGAATGATAAAAATTCTGAAAATGTAGAAGTGACAGAACCTTCTGTTGACAATCCTGTAAATAAAACAGAGGAATTTGAAACTAAAACAGAAGAAATAGAAGATAAAGAGGAAGATTCCGAAACAGCAAATCCCCCTGTTGAAGAAGTTGAATGTCCTGTTGATAATTCTACAGAAGAAATTAAATTTGATGACAATAGCGGTGTAATTGAAGATGTTGAAGATAATAATAATTCTGTAGAAGAAAATTCAAGAGCTAATGAAACGCAGGAATTAAATAAGGAGTTTATAGAAAAAATAATCCTTGAAAAAATTGCAGAGGCACTTGAAGGCGTTAGTTTAGCAACATCTAAAGAGGAAAAAATTGATTTTGCCAATAAACTTGATGTAGATTCTATTCTTGCCGATTATGCCAACACAGGAGAAACATCATCCGAAAGTGTCGATGATGTTTCTGTTGAGGAAGAGCAAGAAATCAGGGACAACCGAAATGTCAGAATTGCTGATTTGATAATAAACAGCGGTGGCGAACGCTATCTTTATTTTGGTGAATTAAACGATAACCTTCTTCGTGACGGCTACGGCAGAACAGAAATGTCAAACGGCAAAACCGCCTATGAGGGTAACTACAAGGACAATAAACGCAGTGGTTTTGGTTCCTTCTACTATCGTGACGGCGGGCTGTGCTATTGCGGTGAATGGAAAGACAACAAAAGAGAGGGCTTTGGAATTGGTATTCGCTCTTCTGATAATTCTTTCCATACAGGCGGATGGTCAGACAATAAGCCACAGGGAATAGGTGCAAGATTTGATAAATACGGCAATTTGTCCTATGTATCAAATTACGAAAACGGAAAGGAAAAAGGACTTTCTGTTCAGTTTAATTCCGACGGCAGTGTTACTGTTTTCAAGTGGCAAAATGACGAAAAGAAAATAATAGAAACTATTTTTCCTTAATTAATCACCTATAATTATGTAGAGTACATCTCCAAACGAAATTTTATTTTAAATTATCTTTTTTTTACATAAATTATTAATAATTTACTAATATTGTAACAAACTATTACCGTACCCTTTTGGTACGGTAATTTTTTTATGAGGTGATTATTACGAGAAAAATTATTATACCTGTATTGATGGCAATTGTACTGGCTTTTTCTCTTGTTGGCTGTGGGAGCGGCAAAAACGATGACAAAAACTCATCTACCCAAACAAGTTCAACAACTGAAACCACAACTGAGTCAACAACAAAAGCTACCGACAGCGCTGAAGATTCTGATATGGCTGACAATGGTGCTGTAACCGATGGAAACGGCATTATCGGCGATGCTGAAGATATGGTAGGCGATGCTGAAAATGCTGTTGACGATGTTGTTGATGGCGCACAAAAAGCCATGGACGATATTGTACCAACCAACTAAAAAGAAAGCACGGTTTTTCCGTGCTTTCATACTATACATATATGCATCATACAACCTTTTTTAATTCATTTCTCAACCTGTTAATAATTTTCTTTTCAAGTCTTGAAATATAAGATTGAGAAATTCCCAGTTTGTCGGCAACCTGTTTTTGCGTCAACTCCTTTTTGTTGTTCAGCCCAAACCTCAACTCCATAATCAGCTTTTCTCTGGAATTCAGTTTATCAACAGCTTGCAGCAGTAATTTCTTTTCAAGTTCTTGTTCAATGTCTTTATTAACCACATCGGGCTCACTTCCAAGTACATCGCATAGTAAAAGCTCATTTCCGTCCCAATCAGTGTTCAGAGGTTCTTCAATAGATACCTCGTTTTTTGAATTAGAAGTTTTTCTCAGGTGCATAAGTATTTCATTTTCAATACAGCGAGATGCATATGTAGCCAGCTTAATACATCTGTCGGGAGAAAATGTGTTTACTGCCTTGATAAGTCCTATTGTACCAATGGAAATCAAATCCTCCACACATACATTTGAAGATTCAAACTTTTTCGCAATATAAACAACAAGCCTTAAATTGTGAATAATTAGCTTGTTTTTGCATTTTTCCTGACCCTGATTAATACCCTTATATAGCTCTGCTTCTTCTTCCTTGCTAAGGGGTGGCGGCAATTTTTCACTGCTGTTAATATAAAACACTTCGTTAGGGAATAATATTGCCTTGATTTTACAAATTAGTTCTTTAATCATATTTATCACTCACAAATATTTTTATAGTTAAAAATAGAATTAATCTCTCCTTTGATTATATTTTCCGTAATTCCTATGTATACTGTTCTATGTATTTTATTATTATCTATATAAAGCTCTTGAGGTAAAAATCCCTGAATTATTCCATCACCTCCAAGGGACTCAAAGGGTATTATTCTGATTTTACCGTTAGGAACTGTCAGTTTATCAAGGAGATTTTTTTCAACTAAAATAACCTCACCTCCGCTAAAGGGTTCTTTAATATTACAACACGTGTCGTATCTGGATAAAAAGCTGTATTCGGTTTCATCATAAATAAATTTAATTTTGTGAATTAAATCAACTTTGCCAAATCTGATTTTTTCTGTGATTTGTAAAATAAAGTATGCAATCACAGTAAATATAATCAGTAATATAGGGGAAATATTTAAATAAATAATACTGTTGTTAACAGTAAGAAAATTACTTTCGAATGCAGTAATCAAAAACAGTATTATACCCGAGAACCCCATTGTAACAAGGAACAGAGCAAAAACTCTTTTAAAAAAAATATTAAACTTATTAAAACCAAATGCAAGAAATGTCAAAATTGCAGTAATCCCTGTTTTAATTCCCAGATTGCATAAGAAATTCAGCACAGGTAATAATATAATTAGGGAAGAAAAACCTCCTGCAACAGAAGCAATCACAACACGGAAATATTTAAAATTAATTTTCAATATTTTTGCCGTAAGAATTAACAGCAGGTAATCGATGATAATGTTAGTAAATATTAGTGTATCAACGTAAATTGTCATTTAACCACCCAAATTAATCAGTGCTTACTTAATTATTGCACAAATAAGCATATTAAATTGTCAATTGGTAGGTGAATTATTTTATGTTATTAGGTTTAATAATAGGACTTTTTATCGGAGTAATGCTTGGCGTGTTTATGATGTGCCTGTTGCAAATCAATAACCACTAATGTTATTTTGTAATTGAATAGGCAAAAAATCCCTATCATATCCTGAATTGGAATGATGGGGATTTTTTTAAATAAAATAAGGTACAGCTTAAAATCAAAGCTGTACCTGTATAATATTTATATTATGCAAGATTTATATTATGTGAGGTTTCTTTTGCCCATAGCCAAAGCCGCACACATACCTTGTCCAACGTGAGAACCGATAATTGGACCGATTTCCATAATACATACGTCCTTAACCATTGGAAGCAACAATTCCTTCAGTGCCTCTGCTTTTTCGGGACATTCAGCATGAGCAACAAAGATTGTCTGTTCAGATAGGTTTTCTCCGTCCCTTTTTATTCTGTCAACTATAGTTGAATAAACCTTGCTTGCACCTCTGATTTTTGCAACAGCAACAAGCTTACCCTCATTATCAACAGATATTAACGGCTTAATTTGCAGCGCCTTGCCAAATGTTGCAGACAATGTGCCGATTCTACCGCCTTTTTTAAGCTGGTCAAGGTCATCAACAACAAACCAGTGGATAATTCTCATTTTTGTATCTTCAATATATGTGCAAAGTTCATCATATGTGGGATTTTCCTGCATTTTTAAACCGGCAAGATAGGCGAGATAGCCTTCGCCGGCTGATGCACACAGAGAGTCAATAACTGTAATTTTTCTGTCAGGATATTTTTCTCTCAACTCCTCAACGGCAATGTTACATGTGTTGTATGTACCACTCATACCGGAGGTGAAGCATATATAGATAATATCCTTACCCTCCTTCAAAACAGGCTCAAAATACTTATTAAAGGTTTCAAATTGAACCTGTGCAGTTTTTGCGTCTGCTCCGTTTTTAAGAGCCTTGTAAAAATCAGAGAAAGAAAGTTCCCTGCCGTCTAAATAATGGTTATAGTTTTTTTCGTCAAGGGTGAATTGCATTGGTATAATTTCAATATTGAGTTTCTCCGCAAGCTCCATTGTAAGATCACAGGTGGAATCGCAAAATAGTTTATATTCCATATTAACCTCCCGTTTTTAGTTATAATTTAACCAAGTATTGCATACTAATTTTAGCAGAGTAATATATAATTGTCAACGGAGGGTATAATGAATTGCAGTTTTTATGAACTAAGACACAAGGAAGTTATAAATCGCTCCAATGGTTGCAGAATAGGCTTTGTTGATGATTTGGATATTGATGTTGATTGTGCAAAATTGCGTGCTTTGATAATTTATGGCGGAATAAGATGCTTTGGTCTTTTTGGCAGAAAGAATGATTATGTTATTCCATGGGACAATATCGGTCTTATCGGAGAGGATACTATTCTTGTGGACTGGGATGTTCCTTTGGCTCCGTCAAAAAAGTTTTTTAATGGATTTAAAAGACGTAGACACAACTAATAGAAATTATGAACTATTGAAAAAAAGATTAATTTGTAATATAATATGAAATTAGGATATTACATATTAAGATGAATGAGGAATATAAATGAGTAAATCAGTTCAAATTAAAATCTTAATATTTTTTATTGCCGCTGTTTTTGTAATTACTCCCTTGGCAGTAATTCTTCCACAGGTTACCGCCCTTACAGAAAATGCTTATGAGAAAGAAAAAGGGAAGATAACCGAAACTTCTCCTGATGAAGATGGCAAGGACGATAGTGCCGCTGATAGTGTCGATACCTTTGATATGTTTGGCGAGGTTGCTGTTTCCAATGATGATGTAGCAGTAACTACATTGGCAACAGAGCCATCTACAAAGCTGTATCAGTCTGCTGTGAAAAAGAACCATGTAACACCGACTCAACCCGGTGTTAAGGAGGAAATTGCAACCACTTCTCCACAGGAAGCTACTCTGCCTTATGAAAAGGTAGGTAAAAATATGGACGTAAGGGGAAGAAAATTGAAAACCCTTCCCGCTCCAAGTGATGCTTCCAAAAACAGTCAGCTTTCAAAGGGATATCTGATTGCAATCAAAAATCCTGACCCTAACTATGCATACAACGGAAAAACTGTAAAGATGACAGAAAAGGATTTGGATATAGCAGGCAGACTTATAATGGGAGAAGCCGGAACAATGGGCTTTTACGGATGTTGCCTTGTGGCACAGGCAATTCGAGATACATATTATTATGGTCACTTTGATTCGGTAAATGCTGTTCGCAAAGGTTACGGCTATGACGGAAGTATTAAGCATAAGCCAAATGCAGCTGCCCAAAAGGCTGTCAAATATATTCTTCAGGAAGGTCATTCGGCAATTCAGCATAGAATTCTGTATTTTTACAATCCTCGTCTTTGCTCCAGCAGTTTTCATGAAAATCACAATTATCTCCTTACCTATAAGGATGTAAGGTTTTTTGATAAATAAATTAGTTATTAGAAAAATCAAGGTTTTTATGTTAAAAAACTCTTGATTTTTCTGCATTTATATGGTAAAATGTCATTTGCATTACGCACGTGAATGCTGATTACCTTGGTGAGTATAAATGCTTTCGGTAATTAAATCAACTACATTCACGGAGGTTAAACCTAAGGAGGATTTTAAAATGGCAGTAGTTTCAATGAAACAGCTACTAGAAGCAGGTGTTCATTTCGGACACCAGACAAGAAGATGGAACCCTAAAATGGC
>JAFLUK010000060.1 GCA_022508865.1 Oscillospiraceae bacterium
TATATCAAGAAGTACTCCGTCCACCTCTCCTATACCTCTGTCAAGGAGAAGTGACTTCATATCGCCGTAACAACCCTTTATGATAATGGAATTTTTTTCTTTTTTAAATCTTTCGCTTACCCGCTCAATTGCGTCAGGGTCACGGTCAATGGAAATCAATTTACCATTTTCCAGATTTTTCAGTATTTCCGCCGAATGGCCGCCACCTCCGGCAGTGCCATCAACATAAACACCATTGGGCTTAATATTAAGACCCTCAATTGACTCCTTTAGCAATACGGGAACATGACTGAACTCCATAGCCATTATTAAAACCTCAAGAGCTCAAGAGCGTCGCCAATGAACTTTTGCTTTTGAAGAGCCATAAATTCTTCAAACTTATCCTTGTTCCACACTTCTATTCTGGTATCCATACCCACAACCACTGCTGTGCCCTCAATTCCGCTGTCCTCACGGAGCTTTTGGGGGATTTGCACTCTGCCTTGGGCATTGGGGCTTACCAGTGTTGCGGCAGAAAGAAGCAAATATTGCAGTGCAAGTGCTTTGTCGGCAGGGAGCTCTTTAATTTGCGCCCTAAGGTGATTAAACTCATCAACAGACATTATCTGAATATTATCAGCAAAACCGCTTGTGATGTAAAATTCTTCTCCAAGCTCATCTCTGAATTTTTGCGGCAGAATAATTCTGCCCTTTGTATCAATGGAATGATTGGTTGTACCCGAGAACATATTTATCTGCCACCTCCTGATAAGTCTGATTTATTTTGCGTATAAAACGACAAATTACTGTAGTTAATGTACATTAAATGTCACAAAATGACACAAAACGCCACCTATGTACCCTATTATATACCATAGGTTATAATTTTGCAAGGAATTTGTTACATTTTCTTTAACAAAAATTAATAAAATTTTCAAAAAGTTTGTATAATAACCTGCTAACAACCTAATTTTGGCAATACAAACATTCTGTGAGGTAACCTACAATTAAAATTTACAATTTTTTATTACACAAAAAAGACCACTGCCCATAAAATGAACAGTGGTTCTGAATACACCTTATTAAAATTAATTTCTCTTTGATGACTTAATGCTCTGGCGGGTTTTTCTAACCTCATTGATAATGTCTGTAAGTGTGTCGTCTGTTTCCTTCATAATATTATCAACATAGTCGCTGGCGCCACGCTTAATTTCAGAAGCTTTTTTCTTGGCGTCTGCAATAATCTCATTTGCCTGTGCCTCTGCCTGCTTAACAATCTCGCTTTGTTCAACAAGGGCTCTTCTCTTTTCTTCGCCTTTTCTTACAATTTCTTCAGCTTCCTTTTTTGCCCCTGAAAGAATTTGCTTTCTATCTGCAACAATAGCTTTTGCGTGACTGATTTCTGTTGGCAATGCTTCCTGAATTTCGTCCAAAATGTCAAGAACTGTTTCTGTATCAACAACAGCCTTGCCGCCTGTGAGAGGCAAAACCTTTGCCTCATTCATCATATCCTCTAATTCATTGATTAAATCTTCTACCTTCATCTTAAACTGCTCCTCTCTGAATTTTGATAAACCTTCTGTTGTAATTTTATACATAAAATCGAAATATGTCAAATATTATTTTTATCACTCTCAAATTTCGCTCTGACAAAAACTGCTTATCTTTATTTTACCATAGCGATATTCTCTGTCAAGGCTAAAACCGCAACATTTTTCAACAATTTTTTCATCTAACGGGTGTTCGCAGAGAATTATGCCGGTTTCTTTCATATTTTCACAAACCAAAGGTAATAATTCTTCAATCAATCCCTGTCGGTAAGGCGGGTCAAGAAAGGCAATGTCAAACTTTTCTCTGTTCATTTTCAAAAAGCCCTGTGCAGTACCCCCTGCAACTTTTGCCTTATTTTCAAATCCGCAGGTTTTTATATTTTCATTAATTACCGCAAGAGCCTTTTTACTGCTGTCAACAAAATATGCCTTTTCAGCTCCTCTTGAAAGCGCCTCAATTCCCATTTGTCCGCTGCCTGCAAACAAATCAAGGAAGGTTCTGCCCTCCAGCCTGAATTGGAGAATAGAAAAAATTGCTTCCTTTACCCTGTCTGTGGTGGGACGAACATCATTCCCCTCAAGAGTGCGAAGTCTTTTTCCCTTTGCTGTTCCTGTAATCACTCTCATTCTATCACCTTGTTTATTGTTTCTTGTATCTTATTCCTCGCTGTGAAAATAACCGAAAACCGAGTCTGCCGCAGACTTGTTCATCTTGGGAGCATTCAGCAGTTCCTGATAATCTGCATTGCTTATGTTTTTTATAGTTCTGAAATGCTTCAGCAGAGCCTTTGCCCTTTCTGTTCCCACATTGGGAATATCCGTAAGGGAGCTTTTGAAGGTGGTTATATTTCTTCTCTGACGCTGATATCCGATTGCAAAGCGGTGCACCTCGTCCTGCAATTTGCTGATGAAGGTAAACACTTTTCTCTTTCTGCTGATAGATATTTCACCTGTTGCAGACACAATATCCCTTGTTCTGTGACTGCTGTCTTTTACCATACCAAAAACAGGAATATCAATGTTGTGCTGTTTTATCACAGGCAATACTGCGTTCACCTGTCCCTTGCCCCCGTCAAGAAGGATAAGGTCAGGCTTTCTGCCAAATCCTGTATCTTCCTTTGCGTTTTCATATTCCGTCAGCCGTCTGTCAATTACCTCTGCCATAGAGGCATAGTCGTCCTGACCTTCAAAGCCCTTTATTTTAAACTTTTTGTATGCGCTTCTGTTCTTTTTGCCGTTTTCGTACACAACCATACCGCAGACATTTTCTGTTCCGCCAAGGTTACTGTTGTCATAGGCTTCTATATATTCGGGAATTTTAGCAAGTCCCAGCAAATCTTTCAGCTCCTCCAGCACTGCATACTCCCCTGTGGTACTGCCCTTTGTCTGGGCAAGTCTTTCCGTTGCATTTTTTTTGCACATATCCACAAGGCGCTTTTGGTCGCCGATTTTGGGAACTGAAATATATACCCTTGCGCCTCTTTTTTCAGTGAGCCATTTTTCAAGGAGTTCGCTGTCGGGCACTTCTCTGTCCAGTGTAAGCTGTTTGGGAACATCGTCACGTATTGAATAATATCGGGTGATAAATTCGCTGATTAATTCAGCTTCTTCACCGCCGTTATCCACCATAAAATTCTCTCTGTCAAACAGCCTGCCGTCCTTAAAGCGAAAAATCTCAAAGGTACCCTTGTCGCCGTCTGTTATATAGGCTATAACATCCTGCTCGTCAACTTTGATATCCACTACCTTTTGCCTGTCGTTCATCTTTTTTACGGAGGCAATTCTGTCACGGATTTTTGCCGCCTTTTCAAAGTCAAGATTTTCTGCGGCGGCGTTCATTTCCTCTGTCATTTTTGCAAGGTCGGCGCTGCTGCCACCCTTTAAAAATTCAAGCGCAGAGTCTATTCTCTCATTATAATCCTTAAGGCTCACCTTGCCTGTGCAGGGCGCACAGCACTGCTTGATGTGGTAGTTAAGGCAAGGTCTGCCCTTTTTTATATCCTGTGGGAATTTTCTGTTGCAGGTGGGAAGCTGAAAAATTTTCACAGCCTCATCCACTGCATTTTTTACATAATAGGAGCTTTTGTAAGGTCCTATGTATGCTGCATTTTTGTCGTCCTGTTGCAGTGAATAGGAAATTTTTCTCCAATTATCATTTGTAACCTTAATATAGCTGTAGCCCTTGTCGTCCTTTAACAAAATGTTGTACTTGGGAGTGTGCTGTTTAATCAGGGAACACTCAAGAATAAGGGCTTCAAACTCGCTGTCAGTAATGATATAGTCAAAGTCATCAACATTGCTAACCATCTGACGAACCTTTTGAGGATGGTTATTCTGGGAACCAAAATATTGGCTAACTCTGTTTTTCAATGCCTTTGCTTTGCCGATGTAGATGATATTGTGGTTATTGTCTTTCATAATATAAACACCGGGAAGCTTTGGCAAAGCCATAGATTTTTTCCGTAGTTCTTTAATTTTTTCCACAATCTCACCCCTTTAACAAACAGAGAATAATGAAGATAAAAAAATAAGGGCGGTACACTAACCGCCCTATTATTATCTTAATTAAAGACCTGTGAAACCGGACTCTACCAGTGCAGCAATACCCTCTGCTGCATCCTTTTCGTCTGTACCGTCAGCGATAATCTTAATTGTAGTACCGCCAACAACACCCAATGATAAAACACCAAGTAAGCTCTTGCCGCTAACTCTTCTCTCATCCTTTTCTACCCAAACAGTAGATTTGAACTCATTTGATTTCTGGATGAAAAATGTTGCCGGTCTGCCTCTTAATCCGGCCTTATTCTGAACTAAAACTTCCTTAACGTACATAATCTCTTACCCTTTCTTGTCTGTGTTTTACACTTCAAAGTAATAAATACGATTCACATTATTTAAATCAGCATCCTTATTATAACCCTATCAAAAGTGCAAATCAACCTTATTTTTAAAATTCGTACCCCTTCACATTTGACAAAGAAATAAAAAACCTTTTATTGTGTAATCTGACGAAAAACAACTTGATTTTTTGTACTGTCAGTACAAGATTATGGGGCAAAATCCCATTTATATTTTGATTTGTAAAATATATTCACTTTTAAGATACACAGGCTTTTATTCTGTTTTATTCTTATAATTCAAAAGAAAATCCCTGTCGGGACGGGAAAGCTCCTTGTTCTCCAGCATATCGGGACGCTTTTCCAATGTATTGATAAGAGAGTGTTCATATCTCCATTTGTCAACATTGGCATGGTGACCGCTCATAAGCACCGGAGGAACTGTTTTTCCTCTCCATTCCTGTGGTTTTGTGTACTGTGGATACTCCAGCAGTCCGTTAAAATGACTTTCCTCTGTAAAGCACAAGTCTTCAGACAGCACACCACTTGTCATTCTTGAAAGAGAGTCAATAAACACAAGTGCCGGAAGCTCACCCCCTGTGAGCACATAGTCGCCGATAGAAATTTCTTCATCTATAAATTCATCAATCAGCCTTTGGTCAACACCCTCATAGTGACCGCATAAAACGCAAATATTCTCTTTTTCCGAAAGCTCTACAAGCCTTTTTTGAGTAAGAGTTTTGCCCTGTGGGGACATATAAACAAAATAGGGCTTAACCCCTGTTTCTTTGCAGATATCCTCATAGCAAAGGGCTATAGGCTCTGCCTTCATCAGCATACCGGGACCTCCTCCGTAGGGAGTGTCGTCCACACGTTTGTGTTTGTCAAAAGCAAAATCCCTTAACTGGTGGGTAACAATTTCCAGCGCCCCCTTTTTTTGCGCTCTGCCGATAATACTCTCGTTAAGGACAGCGTCGCACATTTGGGGGAACAGTGTAATTAAATCAATCCTCATCAAATAACCCCTTCATTGGCTGTATAAGGATATATTCCTCATTTACATTTATTTCCTTTACAATTTCATCAATCTTGGGCATAAGGAAGGTTTTGCCCTTTTCGTCCTTAATTTCGTATACATCATTGGCGCCTGTATAAATTACGTCTGTAACAGTGCCGTACACAGCGCCGTCGTTTATATTCCTCACCTGGCAGCCAATAATATCCTGTACAAAAAACACATCATCAGGAAGAGGACAGTCCTTTCTGTTCATATAAAGGATTTTGCCCCGAAGTCTTTCGGCGTCGTCAATGGTATCTATTCCCTTGATTTTTGTCAGAGCAATATTTTTATGGGGACGGCTCTTTACAGAAATGCTGTTTACACCCTTGTCATCAAGATAAAGGGTTTTGAAAAAGCTGAAAAATTCTCCGCTGTCGCACCAAAGCTCCACCCTGCACTCGCCTCTGACACCGTGAGTACCAACAATTTTTCCTATTTCGAGATAATTCTTAATCATAATAAATCTCCATAACGTATACAGATTTTAAAACATTTTATCACAAATAAAAACTATATTCAATAATCACTTGAATTTATGTTGTTTTTTAGATATAATCTATAATGAAAAAATATGAACAGAAAAGGATTTTGATTTATGAGCAACAACATAACCAAAACAAAATCATCAGAAGTCAAAATTGCTCCTAACCTGAAAAAACAAAACCTCTTTGAAGTGATTTGCTCCTACGGAGTTACCATACTTTCACTTTTGTTTTTCGGTTACATAGCAATTATGTCTGTTTTTCAGACGAGCACACTTGACCCTGTGAATTTTTCAGGAGAGCACATTCTTTTTGAAGATGACGATTTTGCTATGAATTTCTTCCTTATAGGAGCATTTTTCCTTGCGGTGTTTGCCTTGAGCAGGTTTGCAAACATATTCCTTAAGGTTAACGAAAAAATCCTGACGGCTTGCCTTGCGGTGTACACCGTAACACTTGGATTTATATGGATATTTATGGCGCAAAGCATTCCTGCTGCCGACTCGGGTGTGGTATATAATACTGCCACCGATTTGGTAAAGAACGATTGGACATCATTTTTTACAAGCAACAATGATTTTTATAACAATATAAGTTATTTTCAGATTTATCCTTTCCAGCTCGGTTTTGTGCTGATAAGCGAAATTGTGTACAGAATTTCAGGCGCAGAATCAGCCATGGTAATGCAGGTGCTGAATGTATTGTCACTTGCGGCAATGTATGTGGGTATTGTAATGGTTAACAAAAAGCTGTTTAAAAGCAAGGCTGTTACCTTTATTACCGTATTTATGCTTGCAGGATGTATTCAGCCCATATTCTTCACCACTTTTGTATACGGCAACATTATCGGTCTTGCCGCTGCAATCTGGGCTTGCTATTTTGTTATTAAGTTTATGCAGGGCAGTGACAAAAAAAGTTACCTTATGCTTTTGCCTGCCACAGCATTAATCACACTTTCCGTAATTGCAAAGTACAACAATATGATTTGGCTTGCGGCAATCTGTATCGGACTTGTTATCTATGCAATCAGAGAGAAAAAATGGCTTTCACTTGTATCTGTAGTATTTGTTGCCGCTGTTGCAGTGGGCTCATTTAATCTAGTTATCTACAGCTACGAAAAGCGAAGCGGCGCAGAGCTTGGTGACGGCGTTACCCAGCTTCTTTACCTTGACGCAGGTATAAACGAATCTGCAATGGCTCCCGGCTGGTACAATGATATGAGCAAAACTATGTACCTGAATGCAGACTGTGACACAGAAAAGGCAGAGGCAGACGCCAAGGCAGATATAGATGCAAAACTGGAAGAATTTAAAAACGACCCCGATTATGCCAAGGATTTCTTTAAAAAGAAAATCACTTCCCAGTGGAACGAACCTTCATTTGAATGTATCTGGGTTAGTCAGGTTAAGGGTCACTACAACGGCGACGTAGTTGACGGAACTCTGCTCAACAGTGTTTATAACGGCAACTGGAACAAATTTTTCTACGACTACTTTGACTTTTTCCATATGATAACATTTATACTCTTTGCAATTGGTATGATTGGTCTGATTAGAAAGAAATGCGGCGCAGAAACAATTATGTTCCTGACAGCGCTGATTGGCGGATTTTTGTACCACACACTGTTTGAAGCAAAAAGCCAGTATATTCTCACCTACTTTATAATTATTGTAATGTTTGCCTCTTACGGACTCTACTTCCTGTTAAAACCACGAAGCTTTAACACAAAAAGAGCAGACGGCAAAAAGACCATCAGCGACCACATAGCAAATATTGCAAACAAAATCGACAGCAAAACAAGATAAACAAATAGAAAAACAAGACTAATCTAAACACAATAAAACAGGAGCAGTTCACATAAGTGTTCTGCTCCTGTTGTTATTTTAGATGAACATTATTTTACTGTTACTTTTAACGAAAGTGTCTTTACATTATTCACCTTGATTTTAAGGGTTGATGTACCCTTTTTAAGTCCTCTGATTTTTAGAGTTGTTGCACTGCTTTTGGAAAGGATTTTAGCATACTTTGTATTTGTATACTTGTTTTTAATACTTGCAGCCTTTCCTGATAGTTTTACTTTAACAATACTTCCTTTTTTTACTTTTACTGTATTCTTCTTAAGCTTTGGTGCAGTTTTTACATTCACCTTACAAGTTAGCTTTTTTCCTGTAGTTAAAGTTGCAGTTATTGTAGCTGCACCTTTGTTCAGAGCAGTTATTTTCCCCTTGCTTACAGAAACAACCTTTTTGTTACTGCTTGACCAAGACTTTACTGTACCGTTAGTTATCTTTATGGACTTGCTTTGACCTGATTTAATGTTAACCTTTGTTTCTGATAGTTTTGGTGATTTTTTAACAGTGTTAGTTTTTTGTATGGTAAGAGTATGGTCAAATCTGCCGTCATAAGCATTAACCAGATTGTAAACTTCATCCATATTTACAAAACCTTTATTGTATGCATCTTTAAGTCTATAAACAGCGTTATCCTTTACAATATACAGACAAGTAGGATTATTAGTATCTCTCATAGAACAGTATATAACATAATCTCCTATTTCTGTATATACTGTTATAGCTGCACACATACCTGTCACACCATAGAACAATGTTCCGTATTTAGTCTTACCAAGTTCTTCAATACCTGAA
>JAFLUK010000061.1 GCA_022508865.1 Oscillospiraceae bacterium
TGTGCCTGTTACAAGAATTTCTGCTGCACCCTGCATAACAGACGAACTGGAAAACCTTACCATTACAATAGCGTCAGCACCCAGACTTTGCGCTTGAGCCATCATTCGGCTGCAAGCCAAATCCCTTGCTTCAGAGAGCATTTTATTGTAGGAAACAAGCTCACCGCCAACGATACTTTTAAATCCGGCACCCATATCTTTAAAAGCGTTTTTGGATTGAACTGTGCTTCCCGACACAAGGCCGATTGTCTGTAAATTTTTTCCGTGAATATTTTCTGTTGTTGTTAATATCATAGTATAACCTCCACTGTAAATTAAATATATTGTACTACACATAAGAGCATTAGTAAACAAGAAAAACGTTTTTTCAGGGTAAATTTTATTCTTTCTGCTCTTTGTTGCTTTCAGAAATTACCTTTACATAACACCTAAACAGATTTGCATATACCAAAGTTTTATGATAAAATAACTTTAATTTATTTGCTATTGAGGTGGTTTTAATGAAAAAATTATCAGCTCTTGTTTGTGTTCTCTGTATATGCTGTACTTTTTTTGTTACAGGCTGTTCAAATACAGATTCGAATCTTACTCAAAGCTCCACTCAACCTGTTACGGTTTCTCATGTAATGCCTGACGAAAACGGAAAAATTTCAAGCACTTTACTCGATTCCAATGATATGTATACCCAGTATGCCCCCGATGATACAAATCAGGAGTATCCTATTACTCAATATGAGTGTGAAAAAGACGGCACAGTCATAACAGGCGACCTTTTTGAGTACGACAGCAATCATAACGAGATAAAACGTACCCACTATGAGGGCGACATTCTTGACTACATAGATGTCAGTGAGTACGACGAACAAAATCGAATCATCAGAATAACCAGCTTTGCAGGAGAAGTAAGACGGGAAAATCTTGTTTCCACCTGTGTTATGGAGTATGACAGCAACAATAATGAAATAAAGAGTACCACCTATGACAGCGAAAACACCCTTGCTTTTTATGATGAAACAACATATGTTTTAATAAACGGCAATTACGAAGCAGAGAGCTGTACCTATTATAATAATGACGATACAATATCTGAAAAAATAGTTTATTCCTATCGTCAGGACGGTACTATGTCCAAAGAAATCAGAACTGTATATAAGGGCAAAAAAGTAAAGTATTACTGCCAGACAGCCTATGATATGAACGGGGATATGGTTTCCTATACCTACTTTGACAAGAACAACAATAAAATTCCCGAGCCTAAAGAAGAAAAAGAATACTACTGATAATACTAAAAAGAGAGCAGTCTGACATAACAGATTGCTCTCTTTTTTGTTAAATATGTTTAGTAAATCCCCTGCACTGTAACTTCACCGCTGAATACGGTGTCATTTGTGCCGTCCTTTAGTGTGACAATCAGTTCGCCCTCATTGTTAATATCTGTTGCAACAGCAGTAACATCAGAATTGTTTCTTTTATAAATAATTTCTCTGCCCAGTGTGGCACAGCTTTCTTTATATTCCTCAAGATTATTTTTGTCAAAACGATAATCCCCGCTAATCAGGATATTTTCAATATTTTTCAGAATAATTGCAAGGAGCTTGTTTTTGTCAATTTCTATTTTACTTTCCGTTTGGCAGGAGGTTGCCTTGTTTGCAATTTCAGGAGGAAAGGATTTTTGAAGGAGATTAATGCCAATACCCACTATTATATAATCCACTTTGTCAAATTCACAGCTCATTTCTGTGAGGATACCGCACACCTTTTTACTGCCGATAATCACGTCATTGGGCCACTTGATTTTAGCTTCAAAATCAAAGTATTCGTTAAGACCCTTTGCAACGGAAAGTCCGCAAAGGGGGGTAATAGCAGAAACCTCCATTGGAGAAATTTCAGGTTTTAATAAAAGGGAAAAATATAGGGAAGAGTCCTTTTCGCTTTGCCATAATCTTCCCAGCCTGCCCTTGCCGTTTGTCTGTTCTCTTGCTGTGACAACAGTGCCGTTACTGCAATTGTGTGCAATGGCCTTCAGGTAGTTATTTGTGGAGTCTACAGAGTCAAGGACTACAAGCTCTCTTCCGATAAAATCGGTTTCAAGGCAAGTGTTAATCTCGCTTTGGTCAATAATATCTGGGGAAGAAACCAAACGGTACCCCTTGTTTGTGACAGATTCAATCTCGTATCCCTTGTTTTTCAGACTGTTTATTGCCTTCCAAACAGCAGTACGGCTCACATTGAATCTTTCACAAAGCTCTTGTCCGCTTATAAAATCTTTTTTTGTTTTTAATAATTGTAAAATTTGTTCTTTCATCTTTTGTTCTTCTTATAAATAATATTCAGCCCGTCAAGGAGCAGATTGCTGTCGTAAATAATATTTCTTTTGCAAACAGGTACAATACATTCGGAGTTGCCGCCTGTTGCAACAATGGTAACCTTTTCTCCCAGCTCAGTCTCTATTCTGTCGGCAAGGCCGTCAATCATAGCTGCTGTGCCGTAAACTGCACCGCTTTTCATACAATCAATAGTGTTGGAGCCAATTACCTTTTCAGGCTTTTCAAGACTTATTCTGGGAAGCTGACTTGTGGAGGAGGACAGTGCCTCCTGACTTATTCTGATGCCGGGTATTATTAACCCCCCAAGGTAGCTTTTATTTTTATCAATAACAGATACAGTGGTAGCTGTGCCCATATCCAGCACCATTAAAGGGGCAGGATATTTGTTGATAGCCGCTACGGCATCTGCAACCTGGTCGCAGCCAAGCTGTGCCGGATTATCCAGCTTAATGTTAAGCCCTGTTTTCAGTCCCGGACCAAGAATAAAGGGTTCCTTGTCTGTAAGTCTTTTAATGGCTCTTTTCATTGTAAGGGTCAGCGGCGGCACTACAGAGGAAACAATAACACCCTCAATGTTTTTGATGTTAATGCTGTGCATATTAATCAAGCCGCTAAAAAGAAGAGCATATTCATCAGCAGTTTTTAATTTATCGGTAGAAAGTCTTCCGGTAAAAATTATTTTATCATTATCAATAATACCCAGCACAATGTTTGTGTTGCCAATATCTATTGCTAATATCATTTGTTCCTCCTGAATATTCCAAATATCTTTTCTAATTATGCCCCAAATACAACATAAAATCAAGAGTATATGTGGGATTATTATTGATTTTTCTTCCTTTTTTGGTATAATCAACATATAGTCTCTTAATGGAGGAAACCAATGGAAAAGAAAAATATACTGATAGGTGTAACCGGAGGAATAGCGGCATACAAAATCCCAAACCTTGTTTCTATGCTTGTTAAGGCAGGGTACAATGTTGATGTAGTTATGACAGAAAATGCTAAAAATTTTATAACTCCAAACACCTTTGAGGCGCTTACAAAGAGCAGGTGTATCACAGATACCTTTGACCGCAATCATTCCTTTGAAATTGAGCACATAAGTCTTGCAAAAAAGGCAGACTGCCTTATGATTGCTCCCTGCACTGCAAATGTTATTGGCAAAATTGCAAACGGCATTGCAGACGATATGCTTACTACTACTGTAATGGCCTGCAAATGCAAAAAAATAATTGTTCCTGCAATGAATACCAATATGTACGAAAACCAAATTGTTCAGGATAATATGGAAAGACTGAAAAATTACGGCTTTGAGGTTTTGGAAAGTAACTGCGGCAGACTTGCCTGCGGAGCTGTAGGCAAGGGAAAAATGCCCGAACCGGAGGAGCTTTTTTGGTATATTGAAAGAGAATGTAAGTATAAAAAGGATATGACAGGGCTTAAGGTAATGGTGACAGCAGGGGCAACAAAGGAAGCAATTGACCCTGTAAGATATATTACAAACCATTCTACAGGCAAAATGGGCTACGCCATTGCAAAAAATGCAATGTTAAGAGGCGCAGATGTTACACTTGTCAGCGGACAAACAGCCCTTAAAAAAATACCCTTTGTAAAGACAATTGATGTAAAATCGGCAGAGGATATGTTCAAAGCTGTTACAGAAAACAGCGACCAAACGGATATAATAATAAAAGCGGCAGCTGTTGCAGACTTTACGCCAAAAACCATTGCAGAAGATAAGCTGAAAAAATCCGAAGGCGGCATGAGCAGTATACCTCTTTGTCCTACAAAGGATATAATAAAATATCTTGGTGAAAATAAAAAGGACGGACAGTTTATCTGCGGCTTTTCTATGGAAACAAGTAATATGGTAGAAAATTCCTTTAAAAAACTGAAAGACAAAAATCTCGATATGATTGTTGCAAATAACTTAAAAACAGAAGGCGCAGGATTTGGAACAGACACAAATGTGGTTACAATAATAACAGAGGATAATACCGAAGAACTGCCAATAATGTCAAAAGAACAGGTTGCTGACAGTATTCTTACGAGAATAATTAATAAAATATCCACCAAAAAACAGCAATAAACAATAGGAATAGACAAATTTACCTAAAAAACGGGAATATTGCTTTTATAGAATATACTTGAAATATGATTGTGATATCATAAAATGGCTATGTAATGTATAATTTATAATTACAAATGGAGGCTAAAAATGGAGATTAGCGAAATCAAGCAGTTGCAAATTAATGCAACCAAGGCGAGAATGGGTGCTATTATCGGCACTTATAACGCTAAGTCAGGACATCCGGGTGGTTCACTTTCTGCCGCAGATGTTTTCACTTACCTTTATTTTAAAGAAATGAATGTTGACCCGCAAAATCCCGATTGGGCTGACAGAGACCGCTTTGTACTTTCAAAAGGTCACTGTGCACCGTCTCTCTATGCAGTGCTTGCTCTCAAGGGCTTTTTTGAATGGGATGAATTAAAGTCGCTTCGTCACGTTGGCGCAATGCTTCAGGGTCACCCTGATATGAAGGGTACTCCCGGTATTGATATGAGCACAGGCTCACTGGGACAGGGTGTTTCAACGGCCTGCGGTATGGCAAAGGCAGCAAAGCTGGACAACAAGAACTACAGAGTATACACAGTTCTCGGCGACGGCGAATGTGAAGAAGGTCAGGTTTGGGAGGCTGCAATGTTTGCTTCTCACAATAATCTTGACAACCTTGTTGTTATTGTTGACCAGAACGGTCTCCAGATTGATGGTACTGTAGCAGAAGTCGGCGGAATTGAACCCCTTGACAAAAAGTTTGAATCCTTTGGCTTCAATGTAATCAAGGTTGACGGCCACAGTTTTGAAGAGCTTGACAGTGCCTTTGCAAATGCTAAAGAAACAAAGGGTATGCCAACAGCTATCCTTATGCAGACAACAAAGGGCAAGGGTGTAAGCTTTATGGAAAATCAGGTTGGCTGGCACGGCAAGGCAACTAACGATAAGGAATATGAAATCGCTATGGCTGAACTTCAGGCACAGCTCAACGAACTGGAGGGTGAAGCATAATGGCAGAAAAAGTAACAAAAGCAACCAGAGAAAGCTTTGGCGAGGCTCTTTGCGAGCTTGCCAAGGACGACGAAAATATTGTAGTGCTTGACGCTGACCTTTCAGCGGCAACAAAGACATCTATATTCCAGAAGGAATATCCCGAAAGATTTATTAACTGCGGTATTGCAGAAGCTAATATGATTGGTGTTGCAGCAGGTCTTGCAGCAGCAGGCAAAAAGCCTGTTGCGGCTTCCTTTGCTATGTTCTCCACAGGCAGAGCATTTGAGCAAATCAGAAACTCTGTTGCATATCCAAACCTTAATGTTAAGATTGCAGGCTCACACGCAGGTATCTCC
Source organism: Oscillospiraceae bacterium (assembly GCA_022508865.1). Lineage (GTDB taxonomy): Bacteria > Bacillota > Clostridia > Oscillospirales > Acutalibacteraceae > Ruminococcoides. Next base: position 5,736 of record JAFLUK010000061.1, read on the forward strand.
ACAGGTGAAGACGGTGCAACACACCAGTGCCTTGAGGATATTGGTATTATGAGAACTGTTCCGAATATGGTAGTACTCAACCCTGCTGACCATTGGGAAATGAAGGCGGCTACAAAGGCAGCTATTGAGCATAACGGCCCTGTATATATCAGACTTGGCAGACTTGCAATTGACTCCTTTAACGATCCTGAAAACTATGAGTTTGAGCTTGGCAAGGGCATTACTCTCCATCAGGGTAATGACGTAACAGTTATAGCAACAGGTCTTGTTGTTAACGAAGCAAAGAAGGCAGTAGAGGCTCTTGAAGCAGAGGGCATCAATGCCAGACTTATTAACATTCACACAATCAAGCCTATTGATAAGGACATTATTATTAAGGCGGCTAAAGAAACAGGCAAGATTATTACTGTTGAAGAACACAACGTTATCGGCGGTCTTGCAGATGCAGTTTGCGAGGTTACTTCCCAGTATGCTCCTGTTCCTGTTACAAGAATCGGTGTGAACGACCGCTTTGGATATTCAGGTCCTGCATGGGAACTTCTTGAAATTTTTGGCCTTACAGAAACAAATATAAAGAAGGTTATTACTCAAGTAGTAAAAGGCTGATAAATCATAGTGCAAACCGTCTGGCAACAGGCGGTTTTTCTTATAAAAAAGTATTTTTTGCAGAATATATATTTGGTGATAATTTTGAAAATAAAAGTAATTTTAACAGGTGGTACTATCGGCAGTGAAAAACAAAGCGGCATTGTGCATAGCGGTGTTTCTCGTGACATAGTATCCTATTGGCTGGAAAAATGTAGTGAGGAAAAGAGTAGAAATATTGAATTTTTCAAAGTAAGCCCCTATTCTGTTCTGTCAGAGAATATTTCTCTTGACAATTGGCAAGCGCTTACAGAGGAGATTGCAAGGGACTACAGTGAATATGATGGCGTTATAATTACCCACGGCAGTGATACACTGTCCTACACCTCGGCAATGGTGTCAATTTATTGTAAAGATTTTCCCATTCCTGTGGTGCTGACAGGTGCAAATAAAGTGCTTTCCGATAAAGAAAGCAACGGATACGGCAATTTTGATAAAGCTGTTGATATTGTAAAACAGGGGAAAACAGGTGTGTGGACTGTATTTGACAATGTGTACAGTGCCGACAGTGTTATGGAGGCAGACTATTATACAGACTCCTTTTCCCGAGGTAACACTCCGCAGCAGGAGGTGATTTTAAAGTCAAAGGAAAAAATAATCTTTAAAAATAAAGTTATGATTATAAAGGAATATCCCTTTGCAGATTACAGGGGGATTGTGATTGACAGTAGTGTGAAGGCAGTGCTTGTAATCGGTTACCACAGCGGAACGGCTAACGAAAAGGCAATAGATTTACTGTATGAAAAGTGCAAAAAACAAGGTGTGGAACTGTATTTGCAGGGACTTAACAGTGAAAGCGCAGTCTATTCTTCTACAGAGAAAATGAGAAAAAGGGGAGTAAATATAATTTATAACGATACTCCTGAATATGCCTTTGCCAAGCTGATGTTTAAGGTGAATGGTTATTTATGTTAATAAAATAGAAAAGTGAATTTAAAATACTATCATACCACCCGAAGTTTTGGAACTTTGGGTGGTTTTTTAAAATAATTTTCAAAAAGCTGTTGACAAATATTAAAAAAGGGTATATACTTTTAATAGTTAAGTAATTAGACAATTATCTAATTAACTAACTGTTTGAAAAATCAGTGGTGCAAAAGGAGGATAACAATGGGTGATGTATGGAAGGCTCTTGCAGACCCTACAAGAAGAAAAATTCTACAGCTATTAAAAAAGCAGGATTTGAACGCAGGAGAAATAGCCGCAGAGTTTAATATGACAAAGCCCTCTATCAGCAACCACCTTTCAATCCTGAAGCAGGCAGACTTGGTGGACAGTGAAAAAATAGGGCAAAATGTGGTCTATTCACTAAAAACAAGTATTTTGGAGGATATGCTTAGTATATTATCCAATTTAACAGACAGGGAGGAAAAATAATATGAAAAATTTTATATTGGCAATTATAGCAGCAATCAACACCCTTGCAACAGGAATCTATCTCTGTTTTCTACCGTCTAAAGAGGTTGCTATGCACATTGGTATGGATGGAAAGGTTGACAGATACGGTTCAAAATGGGAGCTGTTAATGATGTCGGGTATTGTCCTTGTAATTACTCTTGTATACGGAACTGTTCAGGCAGTCAGTGCCAAATCAGGAAAAGAAAATAAAAATAAAAAATACAGTAAAAGAATTGCCTTTGCAGGTACAATATACGCAATAGTACTTGTATGGATGATTACCATTATGACAACAACTGACAATTTGGAGAATAATCAGTATTTGTTCATGGCAATAATCAATATTATCATTGGTTGTCTTTTTGTGTTTGCAGGCAATCTGGCACCGAAGTTCAGTCGGAACAAATGGTTCGGAATCAGAACAAAGGCAACCCTAAACAGTAAAAATGTGTGGAATAAAACTAACCGACTTATGGGAAACATTTCTGTAATTGTAGGTTTAATCAGCATTGCAATGGGTATTATCGGTTTGGCTGTTGACAGCGTGGATATCGTAATGTTTATTTTAAGCCTTGTGCTATATGTGGTAGCTGTTGCCATAATTCCATACGTCTATGCAAGCTTGCTTTATAAAAAAGAAAAAGAAAAGGAAAATGCATCTAATCAGCGTTAATAATCTTATAAAAAATTACGGTAAGCTACACCCCCGACTTCGTCTGAAATCGGGGGTGTGGTTTATTTAGTGA
>JAFLUK010000062.1 GCA_022508865.1 Oscillospiraceae bacterium
CTTTCACAGTGTCTTGTTGCTAACGATGTTGATGAAATTGCAGGTATTCTTAACGGTACAACAAACTTTATCTTTGGCAAAATGATTAACGACAATATGGATTTTGCAGATGCACTCCGCCTTGCACAGGAGCTGGGCTATGCAGAGAGAAATCCCGAGGCCGACATCGAGGGGCACGACGCTTGCAGAAAGATTTGTATTCTTGCCTCTCTTGCATTCGGCAAGCATATTTATCCCGACAATGTATACACAGAAGGCATTACAAAGGTTACACTTGATGATGTTAAATACGCAGACAGTCTTGGTTATGTAATCAAGCTCATTGGTGATGTTAAGAAAACAGAAAATGATAAGCTGGATATTTGTGTTTGTCCAATGCTCGTTTCCAAAGATTGTATTCTTTCCGACATTGACGACGTATTTAACGGCATTATGGTCAAGGGCGACTGCACCGGAGATGTTGTATTCTACGGAAAGGGCGCAGGTAAGCTTCCCACAGCCTCTGCTGTTGTAGCCGATGTTGTTGACTGCAGTAAGCACTTAAAGGCAAGAAAAAGAATTTTCTGGACAGACAGCGAAAGCAACGATATTGCCTCATACAAAGACAGCATAACAGCTATGTATGTCAGAATTGAGGGAGAAAGCCACAAGGCTTTGGACGTGTTCCCCGAATCAGAAATCCTTAAGGCAGACGGCAACACCGTTCTTATGACAAAGGAATATAAATTCGGTGAAATTGAAGAAAAGCTGGAAACACTGAAAAACAGCGGTGTAAATATACTTTCTGCAATTCGTGTAGCTAATCTTTAAGTAATCACCAATTTATCTAAACTTAAGTTTTTACATATACTGATAATAGGGTATAAAAATAAATCTGCCTTGCAAACAAGGCAGGGTAAATAAGAGGAGATAGGAAATGGCACTTATAGTACAAAAATTCGGCGGCTCATCTGTAGCAGATGCCGAAAGGGTGTTTAACGTTGCAAAGATTGTAACAGACACTTACAAAAAGGGCAATGATGTTGTAGTTGTAGTATCTGCTCAAGGCGATACAACAGATGACCTTATTGCAAAGCAAATGGAAATCAATCCAAATGCAAACAAAAGAGAAAGAGATATGCTCCTTGCTTCAGGTGAACAGATTTCAATTTCACTTCTTGCAATGGCTATCGAAAAAATCGGCTGTCCGGCAATATCACTTCTTGGATGGCAGGCAGGCTTCCAGACCACATCTTCATACACTTCAGCCAGAATTAAAAGAGTTGAAGGCAGAAGAATTCGTCAGGAGCTTGACCAGCGTAAGATTGTTGTTGTAGCAGGTTTCCAGGGAATTAATCGTCACGACGACCTTACAACACTGGGCAGAGGCGGCAGTGATACATCTGCTGTTGCTATTGCGGCGGCACTTAATGCAGACCTTTGTCAGATTTTCACAGATGTTGAGGGCGTATATACCGCTGACCCAAGAAAGGTTAAAAATGCCATTAAGCTGAAGGAAATTTCCTACGATGAAATGCTTGAGCTTGCAACACTGGGAGCACAGGTGCTTAACAACCGTTCTGTTGAAATGGCAAAAAAATACGGAATTGAACTTGAAGTCCTTTCAAGTCTTACTAATAAACCAGGTACAATTGTAAAGGAGAAACCAAAAATGGAAAAAATGATTATTTCAGGTGTTGCAAAGGACTGCGACATTGCAAGAATTTCAATAAAGGGTATTCCGGATGAACCGGGCTTTGCTTTCAAAGTATTTTCAAAGCTGTCTGCAAAGGATATCAATGTAGATATTATTCTTCAGTCAGTTGGTAACGAGGGCACAAAGGATATTGCCTTTACGGTAGCCGCCGATAAAGGACAGGAAGCTGTTGACATTCTTAACGCCCACAAGGATGCACTTGGATTCAGCTACTGCAAGCTCCACACAAATGTTGCAAAGATTTCTATTGTCGGCGCGGGTATGGAAAGTCACGCAGGTGTTGCCACAAAAATGTTTGAGGCTCTTTACAACAACAATGTTAACATTCAGATGATTGCTACATCAGAAATCAAAACTTCTGTTCTTATCTCCAAGGACGATGCTGACAGAGCTGTTGCTGCAATTCACGACAGATTTTTCTAATTAAAGAAACGCAAAACAAGCCGCTCCTAACGAGCGGCTTTCATTATGTGTTTTACTATAAAAGATAGAAAAACTACATAATCAGTTTTTCCTAATAACTTTAAAGAAACACTGCAGTTTTGAGGAACCTTGCGGTGTTTTTTATTTTACAATAAAATACTGTGTAAAACCAATTGCACAATAGGGTTATCTATATTATAATGGTTATAATAGTACAAAAGGAAAGGATTTTTATTGTGAAATTACTTGTAGTTGACGGAAATTCCATTCTTAACCGCGCCTTTTACGGCATTCGCCCTCTTACAACAAAGGATGGGCAATTTACTAATGCCATATACGGCTTTTTGACAATGCTTTTAAAAATAGAAGAGGATGTTACCCCAAACGCTGTGGCCATAGCCTTTGACCTTAAGGCTCCAACATTCAGACACAAGGCATATGACGGCTACAAGGCTAACAGAAAAGGTATGCCTGATGAACTTCATCAGCAGTTACAGCCCCTAAAAGACTTGCTCATCTGCCTTGGCTACAAAATAATTTCAAAAGAGGGATATGAAGCTGACGATATTCTCGGCACTCTCTCCTACTCCTGCAAATGTAATGGCGATGAATGTGTCATTGCCACCGGCGACAGAGATTCTTTGCAGCTTGTTAACGACAAGGTAACGGTAAGACTTGCCTCTACCAAAGGTGGTGCTGCGCACGCCATACTCTATGATGAAGAAAAAATCATGGAGGACTATGGTGTTACACCAAAACAGCTTATTGACATTAAGGCTATTCAGGGTGACAGCTCCGACTGTATCCCGGGTGTTCCCGGCATTGGTCCAAAGGGAGCAGGAGACCTTATTCAGCGATTTAAAAGCCTTGATTACATTTATGAAAATCTGGACACCATTGATATTAAGGACGGTATAAGGAAAAAGTTGCGTGAAAACAAGGACAGCGCTTATATGAGCAGAATGTTGGGCGAAATTAAGCTTGATGTGCCTGTTGATACCAACATCAACAGCTACCTTGTGGAGTGCAAAAATCCTGACGCCGCCGCTAGAATGATGGCTAAACTTGAGCTTTTCTCATTGATTGATAAGTTTAATCTTAAAGAGATTGAATATGCTGACGAGTCACCAAAGGAAACAAAAAGCTACATCTTTGAAGAATGTAACCATATATCTGACAATAATCTTCAAAATGAAGTTTACATCTACAGCAACAACAAAGGCAAAGCTGATGTACCATTTATCTATATAATAGAAAAGGGTAAAATCATAAAGACTGACGACATTATTACTGTGCTGAAAAGCCGCTGCAAAAAATATGTATACAGTTCAAAGGAGCTGTTTGCCTTTGCAGATAAGAACAGTTTTGAGATAGAAAACATTGTATTCGATGTTACCCTTGCTTCCTATCTTCTTAATCCGTCATCAAGCTCCTATGATATTGACAGACTAAATACTGAATATGAGGTCATACCCTATGACGGCGAGAATGAGTTGCTGAAAAATCTTGCTCCAATGGAAGAACTTTGTCATGTGTTAAGCAATAGAATTCAGGAATGTAATCAGCATAAGCTTCTTATGGAAATTGAACTGCCCCTTGCAAGGGTGTTGGCGAGAATGGAAAACATCGGCTTTGGTGCTGACAGCAAGGGTATTGAAGAATTCGGCAAAAATCTTACTGTTCAGATTGAGGATTTAAAGCAACAGATATACACTTCCGTAGGAAGAGAATTTAACATAAATTCACCAAAACAGTTGGGTGTTGCTCTGTTTGAAGATTTAGGTCTGCCCTGCAAGAAGAAAACAAAGTCAGGCTACTCCACCAATGCAGATGTGCTGGAAAGTCTGAAAAACCAGCACCCTGTTATTGATATGGTACTTCAGTACAGAACTCTTGCAAAGTTGAATTCAACCTACTGTGAGGGTCTCTTAAAGGTAATCGGCAAAGACGGCAGAATTCATTCCTCATTTAATCAGACAGAAACACGTACCGGCAGAATAAGCTCCACAGAGCCTAATTTGCAGAATATTCCTGTTCGCACAGCACTCGGACGAGAAATGCGAAAGTTTTTCTGTGCAAAAGAAAATTACGTCTTTGTTGATGCTGACTACAGCCAGATTGAGTTGAGAGTTCTTGCAGATATATCCAAAGACGAAAATATGACCGGAGCCTTTATTGAAAATCAGGATATTCACACCATCACTGCAAGTCAGGTATTTGATATGCCCCTTGACTTTGTAACAAGTGAAATGAGAAGCAGAGCAAAGGCGGTAAACTTTGGCATTGTTTACGGAATAGGTGCGTTTTCTCTTGCCAAGGATATTGGTGTTACAAACAAGGAAGCCAAAAACTATATTGAATCCTACCTTAAACACTACAGTGGAATTGACAGATATATGAAAGAGGTTGTAGAAAAGGCAAAAGACACAGGTTATGTGGAAACCACCTTTGGCAGAAGAAGATATTTGCCTGAACTTACAGCAAGCAATCATATGACAAGGGCTTTTGGTGAACGTGTGGCAAGAAATGCTCCCATTCAGGGCACAGCCGCAGATATAATTAAAATTGCCATGATTAAGGTTGACAAAAGACTTACAGAAGAAAATCTTGAGGCAAGGCTGATTTTGCAGGTGCACGATGAGCTTATTGTGGAATGTCCTGTTTACGAGAGTATGAGAGTTGCAATGATATTACAGGAGGAAATGGAAAACGCTGTCACACTGTCTGTACCAATGGTGGCAGAATCAGCTGTGGGAGAAAATTGGTATCAGGCAAAGGGATAATTTTAAAATCAAATAACAAGACACCAAACAAAAATGTCTGAACTCAAATGAGTTCAGACATTTTTTAGTGTTTTAAAATTTATCAACCTGTGTATGGCGACCATTGTGGATTTGCGCTGTTGTTGAAAATATAGTTATTACCCGGAATGGTAAGGTCGCTTGTTTGGTTTGTACCGCCGCTGTTGCCGTTATCAAAAATAACGTTAACATACTTTTGGTCTACGGAAATTTTATAAATATTATTACCCAAACTTGTCATTTTTTCGCCCGGCCAGCCGTTGTTGCCCTGACCTGAAGCCCATACGTATGCATAAACATTTGACCAACCATAGGTGTTTTTGAAGTAAATAGTGTTCATTTCACCGGGCTTTGGAGCCTCTCCTGCAATTCCTTGCAGTGTTTTATACTTGGAGGAAAGGTCGTTGTAGTGCTTGTCAATATCAGAAGCAGACATTGAATTCATATTACTTATGCAATAACGATATTCCTTTTTAACAGCCATATATTGGTCATAGGAGCTGTAGGTATACTGGGCAGAAAGATAATTTTCAACTTCCTCTGTAAGGGTCTTTAAATCACTAACGGAAGTCCCTGATGAATATAAATCCTTGCTACCTGAAGCTGAAACAGAAAACTTTTCAATAATACCTGCACTGAACTTCTGAATTAATGTTGCATCCTTAACGTCTATTCTGCCGTCACCGCTAACATCTGCAACAGCCAGTTGAGTATCGTTAAGTTGAACAATTGATGCGCCGTACTTCTGCAAAAGTGTTGCATCTGCAACATTTACAATGTTGTCAAGGTTAACATCACCAAGAAGAGCTTTTGAGGTGCTCTCGCCCTTTGCGGTGATAACAATATTGCCTGTTACCTTTGGAATATTGATAACAAAACTCTTGTTAATGTCATTGCCGCTTGAGGTTACAACCTGACTTGTAATATCCACACCACCCATTTTTACTGTAAGTGTCTTTGTGTATGCCTCTGTAGCAGATGGTGTTTTTCCTGAATTGTCAGACAATGTGCACTTGTATGCGCTACCCTCTGTAACAGTTCTTTCAATATTGTCAGGTGTAAGATAAGCAGAAGATGCAATGTTATAGGTAACAGAATATTTTGTTGCACTAACTTCCCCGTTTCCTGTACCGAAAATAATATAAGATGTCTGGGGGTTAATAAGGTTGTAGTAAAGATTTGCGCCGTTACAGATTACATAGTCGCCATAGCAATCAACAATATATGCCTCTGTTTCGTTCTCGCGGTTTGTTCTGTCCATATTGCCCATATGAGGTGTAGTAGGCAGAGCCTTTCTGATACCACCAATAGAGGAATTGTGAAGCATTTTTGCTGTTTTTCTGTTTACAGAAGAATCATAGTCCATATAGTTAAACTGGTCACTGAACTGAATATGGGTGTGACCACAGAAGAACATAGCATCCGGATAATCATAAAGTATCTGCTGTAATGCTTTGTTTCCGGTGTAGTCAAGGCTAAGAGGAATGTCATAGTATGGGTCATTTGCATCATCACCAACACCCCACTTGCTGAAGTTTGCGTGCTCTACAATATATGTGTTGTGGCCGTCATTCTTATATTTGTCCAGCAAGCCTCTTGCCCAGCTAATCTGTTCCGGAGAAAACTCATCATATTTATTAGTGTAGAAATTTGTTTCCAATGCCATCATAATAAAGTGGTCACCAGACACAGGCTCGTCAAAGGCATAGTAAGCCTTATTTGAATTAAGGCTCTGACTGTCACACTTAAGACCGGTTGCCTTTATAAATGCGCTTGTAGCCTTGGATGGTGTGCACCACATTTCATGGTTGCCTATTGCCTCATATATGGGGTTGCAATAGTCACTGTCTGCAAGTACCTTTTGATAGCTCTTATATTCAGAAACGTAGTTGTTTTCGGCATCGCCGTTCTGATTATTAACATTGTCGCCGCTGGTAATAATAAAGTCAACATTCCGTGCAGCAGCACTGTCCAGCGCCTTGCGTAGGTGAACTTCATCATAAGGATATCTACCGCTGCCATAGCTGTCATTTGCTATGTGAATATCACTGAAGGAAGCAAAGGAATACTTCTTCTGGCTTGAAGAATGGGTAAACTGCTTACTCTGTGGAATGTTATACACCGCCGTTGCAGAGGCCACTGTCTTTACAGTTGGCTCTGTATTTGACTTAATTGCAATCAGCTTTGTTGCATCGGCAGGGATTGCAGTATGTGCAACCATATATACATTTGAACCGCTTGTGGTGGCTGATACATAGGAAATGTATCTGTATCCGTCAAGTGCCTTTGTGTTGTCTGCCCAATACAGATAATATGTTCCTGTACTGCTGCTGTCAGAGGCCTTCAGGGTAATTGTACCTTGTGCAAAGCCTGCTTTGTCCTTTTCGTCTCCTGTAAAGGTATAAGAAAGACTTGCAGATGCTCCCGACTTATCAATATCCTTAGTATCTGCAAATACGGTTGCAGACATAAGAATCGTGCCAAACACCACAGCAAGCATAAGGCAAATAGCAAGAAGCTTTCTCAGTTGATGTAAACTTGCTTTCATTTTGTCCTCCTGTTTCCTGCAAAATACCTTGCAGGTATTTTTATTTTTTATATCCCAATGAAACCGTGTAGATATTTATATCCTTTGCTCCTGTTTCATTGTAAGTAAAGCTGATTGTTATATAACCAAGGTTACTGTTGCTTTCAGATACAGACAGCTCTACACCTGAGCAGGTAACCTCTTTGACCTGCTCATTAACACAGGCTTTAATTTCCTTTTCAATCTCTTTTTTAACCTTATCTGTTACCACACCATCGTTTTTGTCAAGTATTTTCAGCATATCACTTCCGGTGGTTTTTCCGTCAATTGTTCTTTTAGCAGTAGCCGCAGCTTTGTAAACCCGGGACTGAACACTTGTATAGTTACTTGGGAAGTTTTCTGTATTCATCTGTGGCTGACTTACAGTGGTTTGCATTTCTGCATTGTTAGCATTTATGGTAACCTGTTCATTTTCGTTGATATATTGTCCGTTTTGAGGGGGATTTGGATTTGAACAGCCTGCAAAGGTCATAAGTAATATTGTAATTAATGCAATCACAAAAACAATTAATTTATTAAATTTCATTCTCTTTTTCCTTTCTCCTTGAGTAAGTAATACCCATATACTATTACTATCTCTCATCATAACATATTTTTAAATTATTTTCTATGAATTACAAGTTTATTGTTGCACAAATTTTTTATCACATATTTGTCTATAATTTCTAATAAATGTGGATAATTTGTAAATAACACAAATCACCGCCCTACAAAGGAGCGGTGATTTGTGTTTTCAAGAGAATAATAGTGTTTTGGTAAATTTAATCAATAGCTGTAGTCCCACATTTTCCAGCAGCTCACGACCATCTACATCAATAAACTTATCTATTATTGATTTATCAGTCGGCTTAATCTGGGATGTTGAATATTTAATTGATTTGCCGTAATCATTATTTACATTACTTATATTTGCCTTGTTGCTGCAACCTGAAAGGCTGATAATTATGCCTGACATAATCAGCAGTGCTGTTGTTGTCAATATTTTTTTCAT
>JAFLUK010000063.1 GCA_022508865.1 Oscillospiraceae bacterium
CTATAGGTATCTGCAGCATTAGTTAAATACATATTGCAATCTTTTACTGCACCTTTAAAATTTTTACCATTAGCACCTATTATACTTGATACATAATCGCCATGAGAAAAACTATTACCCCTTTCATTCTGCTTACATTCTTTTTCTGTCATAGGAGTACAATTAATATCAGTTGAAATATTTACTCTGCTAAAATATGTATTCAAGGAGTCGTATGTAAATCCTGTGTCTATGATACCTACATTAATCCCAGAGCCAGTAAGATTATACTTATCAATATTTTCTTGTATACCACATGCTGTTAAATTAGCAAGCTGACTTTTACCTGAATCCACTACATCTATCTCAGAAGCAAAATCAAATTCAATATCATCGTGATTATAATATGAAATATTATTCACTTCACTTATATTTACTATTGATAAAATTTGACCCTTTGTCAAATTCACTTCAATACAAGGAGCATAATGACTTATATATGTAATATCTATCTCTCCGATTTTATCCTCAATTTTATCACATACACTTTTATTTTTATTAAGATACTCTCTTTTAAAAAATTTTCTTTCAGTCTTAATAAGTTGCTGGGAATCAGCAATTGTCAAATTATCTTCAATATCTTGAATTTTTACGCGATTTTTTGAAATTGAAGGATCATTAGTTTTTAAATCAAACAATTCTTGTGTTTCCTCAGAAACTTTGTTATTGACTATTTGCTTACTTAACTCATTCTCAATTTTTTGATTTACTTTTTCCAAATCAATTTCATTAAACCAAACAATAACCGGTATTGTCTCTGTATCAGTAGCATTGTCCATAACTTGAATTAAACCAGAATCAATTTTTGAAACATAGTCAACTGTAGAAGTTGCATCTACACTAACGTATGTACTACATATAGATACTATAACCAACGACACTACTGTAAATAATGAAATAAACTTTTTCATATAAATCTTCCTTTCAACTTTTAGTTTGTTTCAACATACTATTTAACTAAAAATCCTAATTGCCCATCTTCAATACATCCTTAGCATAAATCTATAATTCTATGTACAATTGAAATTTTAAAATTCATATGATTTTATAGTAATATTATATCATCTGCAACCAGTACTTGGAAGTGCATATATGAAAGTTCGATGTAGAAAATATATGTGTTTTTTTGTAAATAGTATACCAAAAAACGCATACAATTTTGTGAACATCCAATATTTTTGTTCACTTTTTGTGAACATTTAAAATAAAACAATCATCATGGCAGTGCTAACTGCCTTGGTTTTTGATATAAAAAGGACTGCCGATAAAACCGACAGTCCGAAAATTTTATTAAGTTATTTATGCCCAATTGAGTGTGTCGTTGTAAACATTGATGTAGTCCTGTGCGCTTCTCTCCCAGGAGTTGTCGCTCATCATTGCACGCCACATAAGCTGGTGCCAACCCCAATCGTCGTTAATACCTGCAAGAGCTCTCTTAACAGCGTTGCAGAAATCGGCAATATCATAATTTCTGAATGTAAAGCCGTTGCCGTAGTTGTCGGCAGAATCAAATACAGAGTCTTTAAGACCGCCAACCTCTCTTACAACAGGAATTGTGCCGTATCTGAGGGCTATCATCTGTGAAAGACCGCATGGCTCCTGCTTTGACGGCATAAGGAAGATATCAGAACCTGAATAAATCTTACGGGCAAGCTCGGGAACAAAGCCGTGACAGAAAGATACTCTGCCGGGGTAATCCCATGCAAGCTGATTGAAGAAATCCTCATACTCCTGGTCGCCTGAACCAAGGATAACAAACTGCATCTTCTGACTGTTGAGCAAGTCACGAATACCTCCGCGAACAAGGTCAAGACCCTTGTGACTTACAAGTCTTGTAACCATAGAAACAACAGGAGTATCCCAGCTTTGAGCAAGGTTAAGTCTTTCCTGAAGTTTTTGCTTACAAATTCCCTTGCCTGACATATCATCTCTGGTGTAATTAGCATAGAGCTGATAGTCTGTTGCAGGGTCATATGAAGCACAGTCAATACCATTAAGGATACCGCACAGCTTCCAGTGATTTCTTTGGAGGGACATTTCAAGACCGTAGGCATACCATGGGTCTTTAATTTCAGCAGCATATGACGGAGAAACTGTTGTAACTCTTGTGGAGCACTCAATGGCGCCCTTCATCATATTAAGCTTGCCGTCCATTTCAAGGATTTTTGTTTCTGTAGGAGGAATACCAACACATTCTGTGTTAACCTCCCAGCCGTACTTGCCCTGATACTGAATGTTGTGAATTGTAAAAACGCTCTTGATATTGTAGTACCAAGGATTTTTACTATAGAACATATAATAATAAACAGGCACAAGGGCTGTCTGCCAGTCGTTGGCGTGGATAATATCAGGATGGAAATTGATATAAGGCAGCATTTCCATAATAGCACGGGAGAAGAAAGCATATCTCTCGGCATCATCATAATATCCGTACAGCTTATCTCTGTTAAAGTAATATTCGTTATCAATAAAGTAGTATGTGCAGCCGCCCCACTGCGCCCAGAAAAGACCGCAATATTGACTTCTCCAGCCAACAGGTACCCAGAAATTTGTAATGTACTGCAGCTGACATCTTAATTCATATGACATATTGCCATACAGAGGAACAACAATTCTGCAATCCTGACCCTTTCTGTTAAGGGTATGTGGCAGACTTCCTGCTACATCGGCAAGACCGCCGCTGCCGCAGAAGGGATTAGCCTCACTGGCACAATATAAAATTCTCATTTCAATTACCTCCTGAAAATGATTTTATGACATAAACATTTTACCATAATTTTGGAAAAAGACAAGTTCTTAAAAAATATAAATTATGAAATAACCGAGCCTTTTTCAATATAAACAGGATAGTTGGGAGCGCCCATAAGCTGCTGATTAGCGGCTATGTTGCAGTCCTTGTCAATAATAACATTGCTGATTGTTGCATTGTCACCTATTACGGAATCCTGCATAATAATACAATTCTTAACCTTTGTTTTCTGACCGATATAAACGCCCTTGGAAATAATGCAGTTTTCAACCTCGCCGTTGATAATACATCCCTGTGCGATTAAGCTTCCCTTTACCTTACAGTCAAAGCCGTATCTTGACGGTCTGTCGTCACGAACTTTTGTATAAATAGGTCTTTCAGGATTGAATAACTGTGCACGAACATCGAATTTCATCAAATCCATACTGATGTTGTAGTAGTCCTGCATTGAGCAGATTGTTTTCAAATATCCCTTATGCTCATAGCCGCAAACCTTGTACTTTTCCAAATCAAAGTTAAGGAACAGTCTGCGGTAGTCGGTGTTGTTTGTGCTTATGCACTCTCTTACAATTGACATAAGCAAATCCTTTTTAATCAGCATAGAGCCTGTAATCAGGTTACATTCACCGATTATCTGCGGACGAATCTGGAGCTTTTTGATTCTCATATCGTCGTCAATATCTGCTACCATAGGGTAGTTCTTGTTGTTCATAATATCCTGATACTGATAGCAGAAAGTAATATCCGCATTTGTTCTTTTGTGCTGATAGTACATTTTCTGATAGTCAATATTAGCAACAGAATTTGTGTGGCAAAGGAGCACATCTTCCTCTGTTCCGTGTTCAATATAGCCGTGGAGATTAGCTATTGTTTCAATGGCGTTGTCAAAGTTTTTACCGCTGAATGGCGGCAGAACGGTAAGACCGCTCTTTCTCTTTGACAAATCCCAGGCATTACCGTTGCCAACGTGATCCATAAGGCTGAAGTAATGAGAAGAAGCTATAATACCAACATTGTTGATACCTGCATTGCTCATATTGGAAAGAGGAAAGTCAATAAGACGATATTTACCCCCAAAGGGCACACTTGCCATAGTTCTTTTGTTTGTAAGCTGGCTTACGCTTTCTTCGTTTGTATTGGCGAAGATAAGACCTAAAATATTGTTGCTTCTGCTCATGACTCTACCTCCAAATCTTCACCTATCATAGAATTTGGCGGAACAACAACATTGTCCCCAATATTAAGCTCGTCACCGATAACGGTAATACCCCAGTTGTCCTTGTCCTCTGCGTCTTCAGGGTCTCCGCCGATTTTGGCGTTACAGCCGATTACCGTATTTTCCGAAACAATTGAGTAGCGAATGTCTGCCCCTGCCTTGACAACAGTGTTTGGCATAATAATTGAATAGTCAATTCTTGCTCCCTTTTCCACTGTTACACCGGCAAAGAGAATGGAATTCTGCACTTCACCCTCTACAACACAGCCGTCGGAGAGGAGAGAATTCTGAATAACAGCATCATCTGTAACATAGTGAGGCGGCATCATTGGGTTTTTGGAATAAATATCCCTTAAATCTAGGGTCAGGTTATCGGTAAGCAAGTCCATATTTGCGTCCCAAAGGGAATCTACTGTTCCAACGTCCTTCCAGTAGCCCTCAAATGGGTAAGCAAACATTCTCTCCCCTGCATCAAGCATTGCAGGGAGCACATCCTTACCAAAGTCGTTGTGGGAATCTTCCTTGTCCGCATCTTCAATAAGATACTGTTTAAGTTCTTTCCAGCTGAACACATAAATACCCATAGACGCATTTGTGCTCTTTGGATGCTCGGGCTTTTCGTCAAATTCATAAATTGAGCCGTCGGGATTGGTATTGAGAATACCAAATCTTGAAGCTTCTTCCAACGGAACATCAATAACCGCAATTGTGCAGGCGGCGTCGTGCTCCTTGTGGAACTTAATCATATCGGCATAGTCCATTTTGTAAATATGGTCACCTGACAGAATAACTACATATTCAGGATTAAATCTGTCGATATAACTGATATTCTGATAAATTGCATTGGCAGTACCGCTGTACCACTCGGAGCCTTTTTTGGACTCGTAGGGGCTGAGGCAGATAACACCGGAGTGCATTCCGTCCAGCTCCCAAGGCTGACCATTGCCAATGTATTCGTTAAGCACAAGGGGCTGATACTGGGTCAGAACACCAACAGCCTCAATGCCAGAGTTAATGCAGTTGGACAACGGAAAGTCTATGATTCTGTATTTGCCGCCAAACGGAACTGCAGGCTTGGCTATCTTCTTTGTAAGCACACCAAGACGAGAGCCTTGTCCACCTGCAAGAAGCATGGCGACTACTTCTTTTTTGGGTATCATTGTAATTCCTCCATATTTATTTAATACGTAAAAAAACTTTTATAATAATAATATCATCAAATGTATGTCACTTTATGACACAATTCATCTGTTGGATAAATTTACTCCTGCCTTTTTCCTGCAAAATCACACAAAAACAAACAGTTGTAGTTATCCGTTTCCATTATACACCATAAAAAACAAATAAACAATTGATTTTATACATAACAAATTTACATTTTTTTGTGCAATATAACAAACAATGCAAACTTTACACCAATTATTTTTGACAAACCGCTAAACTGTAACTAATTTAACTTTGCGGTCAATATTCCAAATTAATATATCTTGCCCATTGCAAATAAAGCCGATTGGTGATAAAGAAAGGAGCTGTTGCCAAAGCAACAGCCCCAATAAAATCAATATATTTAAAGTTACTTTTCAAAAACTGCGCCACGTGATGATGATGTAACCAGCTTTGAATATCTCTTAAGATAGCCTGTCAGTTCCTTTTCAGGCATTACAAAGTTTTTCTTTCTCTCTGCAATTTCTTCTTCACTTACATTAAGAGTAAGCTGTCTGTTTGTAATGTCAACAGTGACAGAGTCGCCCTCTTTAACAAGACCTATAAGTCCGCCTGCAGCTGCCTCGGGGCAAACATGACCGATAGAAGCGCCTCTTGTAGCGCCGGAGAAACGACCGTCCGTAATGAGAGCAACCTCTTTGTCAAGACCTGCGCCTGCAATTGCAGATGTGGGTGAAAGCATTTCTCTCATACCCGGACCGCCCTTTGGTCCCTCGTAGCGGATAACAACGACATCACCGCTGTTGATTTTTCCTGCAAGGATTGCATCGTTTGCATCTTCCTCACAGTCAAATACTCTTGCAGGGCCTGTGTGTTGCATCATTTCCTTGGCAACAGCGCCCTGCTTAACAACAGCGCCCTCGGGAGCAAGGTTACCTTTGAGGATTGCAATACCGCCGTCCTGACGAAGGGGATTTTCGACAGTGTGGATAATCTCGCCGTCAGGCGAAGCTGCCTTTTCGATTCTCTCACCAACAGTGCCCATTACTGTTACACAGTCCTTGTGGATAAGGTCTTTTTTGGCAAGTTCCTTCATAACAGCAGGAATACCGCCAACTTTGTTAAGGTCTGTAATAAAGATTTTGCCTGCAGGGTTCAGCTTACAAATCTGGGGAGTTCTTTTGGAAATCTCGTCAATTACTTCAATGTTAACAGGAATGTCAGCCTCATATGCAATTGCAAGAAGGTGAAGAACTGTATTTGAAGAACAACCCAGAGCCATTTCGCATGTAAGGGCATTTTCAAAGCTTTCCTTTGTAATAATGTCCTTTGGTCTGATATCATTTTCAAGGAGGTACATAACCCTTTCGCCTGCAGTTTTTGCAAGTCTGCGGCGACCTGCCTCAACAGCAGGAACAGTACCGTTGAAGGGCAGACCCATACCGATAGCCTCTGTAAGGCAGTTCATTGAGTTTGCTGTGTACATACCCGAGCATGAACCGCAGGTAGGACAGCAGTTGTCCTCATATTCAGTAAGCTCCTCATCTGTGATTTTACCGCTGGCATGAGCGCCCACATATTCAAACATTTCGGAAAGTCCGTAGCGGACGCCGTCCTTTTCTCCCGGGAGCATAGGACCGCCGCTTACGAAAACTGAAGGCAAATTCATTCTGCAAGCCGCAATAAGCATACCCGGAACAATTTTGTCACAGTTAGGAATAAAAACTACAGCGTCAAGGGGATGAGCTGTCAGCATAATCTCAATTGAATCGGCAATAATTTCTCTTGAGCAAAGGGAATACTTCATACCCTTGTGGTTCATTGCAATGCCGTCACAAACACCGATTGTGTTAAATTCAAATGGCACGCCCCCTGCATTGCGGATACCCGCCTTTACACATTCTGCAATTTCTCCCAGATGCTTGTGGCCGGGAATATAATCGCTCTGTGCCGAAACAACAGCAACAAAGGGCTTTTTCATTTCACTTTCTGTAATTCCCATTGCCTTAAGCAATGAGCGGTGAGGGGCACGAGAAGCGCCAACCTTGATTAAATCTGAACGCATTATAATACCTTCTTTATTTAAAATTTCTGTTTTTTATGTAGTGCTTCTATTTTACAGTAAGTATTTATAACTGTCAAGTGAGGGCATATGAATAGAATCTAAAAAATAACAAAATGTGTTGACAAAAGTGAAATTTAGTAGTATTATGTCAACGGAAAATATAACACAGGGGGGCTGCAAAAGCGGTTGAGATAAAGGTGTGTGCCTTTGACCCTGGGTAAGAGAAATCTTACTGAACCTGATTCGGATAATGCCGACGTAGGTAGCTTGTATGATATAATTTTAAGCACTGTGCGTTAGCATGGTGCTTTTATTTTTTCTCTTACAACTCTTGTTTTCCAAATAATTTATCAGGAGATGTAAAAAATGAAAAACAAAAAAGCAATTGTGTTGTGTGAATGCGGCATTATGATTGCCCTTGCCACAGTACTAAGTATGATTAAGCTGTTTGCTCTCCCCTTTGGCGGAAGTATCACAGCATTCAGCGCAGTACCGCTGATTGTTATTTCCTACAGACGAGGAATAAAGTGCGGTCTTTTGTCGGGACTTGCCTACAGTATAATTCAGCTTATACTTGACGCCTCTGTACTTTCATACGCAACCTCTTTAACAGCAGGTATTGCCATTGTTTTCCTTGACTATATTTTTGCCTTCACTTTCATAGGTCTGGCAGGAATATTCAAAATTTTCAATGACGGCAATGCAATTAACGCAACTGCAGGCACTGTGCTTGTGTGTGCTATCAGATATATCTGCCATGTTATTTCAGGTTGTACAGTATGGGCAGGTGTGTCAATTCCCAGCTCTGACGGACTTATTTATTCCTTAAGCTACAATGCAACTTATATGATACCCGAAACCATTGTAAACGCAGTGGTTGTATATTGGCTGTTCAGCTCACTGAACTTTAACAGTGAAAGAATTGAAAGAGCACAAAAGCAGAAAAAGAGCCTTGCCGCCACAGTGCTTGCATCTGTTGGTGTGCTGTCACTTGCAGTTTCGGTAATTATTGATGCAATTACACTGTTCAGCAAGTTGCAAAACGAAGCAGGAACTCTTGACTTTTCTTTGATTGGCAATGTAGATCCTGTTTTTGTTTCAGTAGTTTTCGCCATAGGTGTTGTACTCTGCGGTGTTCTGCTGATAGCTTCAAAAGTTGTGAACAAAAGCAAAGATTAAAAG
>JAFLUK010000064.1 GCA_022508865.1 Oscillospiraceae bacterium
CAGTATGGTCACGTTGGTGTATATGTTGGCGGCGGTATGGCTATTGATGCCAGAGATGAAGCATCTGACGTTTGTCTTGATTCAGTATATAACAAATCCTGGACACAGTGGTTTAAGGTTGCAGGAGTTAGCTATCCAACTTCAGGCTGGCAGGAAGTTGCCGGTAGATATTACTACTATGAAGACGGCCAGTACATAGTTTCCACTTCAAGAACAATTGGAGGGGTTACATACAGCTTTGCTTCTGACGGTGCATCAAATATAACACCGGGTGACACAAATGCAACAGTAGACAGCCCATCAACACCAAAGAAAAAGGTTAAGAAAACAGCTTGGAGCATTGGTGACTCGGGGGCAGCAGTTACAAAGCTGCAAAAAAGACTTACAGAGCTGGGCTTTTATCACGACGAAATCACAGGCTACTTTGGAGAAATCACTGAAAAAGCCTATAAGGAATTTCAGGAGGCAGCAGGTGTAGTTGTTGACGGTATTTGCGGAAAAACAGACAGAGATATTCTCTATTCATCAATGGCGCCTTATGCTCCCGAGGAATCTACAGAGCCTGAAGATGACAGTGATAATGAAGAAAGTAAAAAAGACGAAAAAGAAGATGTAATGTCATTCGGAGACTATAGCGACGACGTATATAGTGTGCAGGAAAGACTGATTGAACTAAAATATCTTGAAGAAGATGCAACAGGCTATTTTGGCCAGTGCACAGAAGCCGCAGTAAACGATTTTCAGGATTATAACGAAATCGAAAAAACAGGCGAAGTTGATGAAGAAACTCAAAAGGTGCTTTTTTCAGAGGATGCAATTGTAAATCCCGAAGCAAAGGATGAGGAAGAGTCATCAGCTGACAACAAGGCTTCTTTCAGCTTTGGAAATAAGAAAGCAGAACAAAAGGTTGAGAATACAACTACAGAAGTAGTTTTAGAATCAAACCAAATGGCAAGCGATGCTTTAGCAGGCCTGACTTCTGATAGCAACTTCCAGTCAGTTTCTCAAAATGAGGATAGCGGCACAGGCATTATCAAGTGGCTTGTAATTGTTATTGCAGTTATGGGCTGTGTATTTGTAGTAGTTCTTGTTAACGAAAGAAAGAAAGCTAAACGTCACCGCAAGCACGCAATGCAAAGAACAAGAAGATATTGGTAAAATATTTTAATAATCTCACCCCGTAAAGTATTGGCTTTATGGGGTGTTTTTGTGTTTGTAAGATATAGGATAATTTGTTTTTTGAAAATCTTAATTTGAAAATGATAGGCAGATATGATAAAATTACTACAAGGTGATTAAAATGTTTAAGATAAAAGAAAAAACTTCATATGTTGCGTTAGCCATTATAGCTTTACTTCCATTCTGTCTAATATTTAATGATAACATATGGTTTGATGAATCATATACTTTAGCATTAATTCAGCATAGTTATCCCGAAATAATCGAAATTCTGAAAACAGATATGCACCCTCCATTGTATTTTCTGTCTTTAAAACTTTTTTGCAACACATTTGGTTATTCTATAATTTCAACAAAAGTTTTCTCTATTTTAGGTTATTCCGCTACTGTGTTTATTGGCGGAATTATATTAAAAAAGCATTTTGATTTACAAACATCTATTGTGTACGCAGTTGCTGTCACAGCAATACCTATGGTATTCTATTTCAGCGTACAGCAAAGGTCCTATTCTTGGTGCATATTCTTTGTTACTATTTGTTTTTTACAAGCAGTTATCGCAATCAAAGAGGAAAAATCAAAGTATTTTATCTTTATGGCTATATCAGGCTTGTTTGCTTCTTATAATCATTTTTTTGCTCTGTTAGCCGTAGGAATAATTTTTGCTTATATTAATATTTTTGTTTTCATAAAAAAAAGAACACATCTTAAAAATATTTTACTGTCAGATACAATCATCATAATAGGATATTCATTATGGGTTATTCCTCTGTTAAATCAGGCTCAAGATGCTGCTGATAATTTTTGGCTAAAAGGGATAGAACCTTTATCTGTAATTGTATTTGCTTTTAGCCTTGTGATTATCGGAATTTTCTTATTAATAAAGGGAAATAGAATTTTTGAAGTTATATTTGCCGCAATTTGTGTTTTGTGCTTACAGACGATTGGATTAATCGGGACAGTTTTTATCAGACCGTTTTATATTGCCCGTTATAGTATTGTTATAGTTGGAATTTCCGCATGCTTAATTTCATTTGCCTATAAGTCGATGGGAGAGATAGTAAAGAAAATTGTTATTATTCTTCTTTGCTTAATGTGTGCTGTTAATCTTTCGTTAACTTTCATATTCGAATACGATTATTCTATTAATAATTTTCGTAGTAGTTTTCATAATGAGTTATCTAAAAAAGATGTTTTTCTGTATTTCGACAGTTCTTTTGGAATTATGTCTTATTACTATCCCGATAATAAACACATATGCACTTATAAAGAGAATTGGTTCTCCGCATTTGAAAATCTTGAATTTATAGAGAAAAATCAGATACAGAATTTAGTATCGAAAAAGCAAAATAATATATGGATAGTAAAAAACTCTTTAACTAAAACGCCTGATTATATAAAAAATTTATTTACTCTAAAAAAGAGTTATTCTTTTAAATGCGATTTTAATTTATATGAGGTCTATTCCGTGGTTCATAAATAGGTGAATATGTATTATTAAGTTTTTTAAAAACAAGCGATAGCTTTTGGCTATCGCTTGTAAAATTTTATTTTGTGATTTATACCAACTATAGACACCGCTTTGGTTCTTATAGCCCACCACAGTACAATTGCTTTATTGTTAATATATTTTACACAAAACATATTAAATTTATCTTGTCATTTTATTTAATATATATTATAATAACCATATGTATTGTGAATTATTGTAATAGGAGGACGAAAAATGGAAAAACGTAGTATGTGGAATTCCAGACTTACTTTCATTCTTGCGGCAGTTGGTTCTGCTGTAGGTCTTGGTAACGCATGGCGATTCCCGGGTCTTGCGGCAAAGCATGGGGGAGGAACATTCCTTCTTGTTTATTTGCTGGCAATGTTAGTAATGGGTATTCCGCTTTTAATGATGGAGGTTTCCATTGCAAGGAAGCTTCGCAGAGGTGCAGCTGAATCTTTAAGAGGTATTAACAAAAAGTTTGAACCTATTGGTTGGGCGGCAACATCGAACGCCTTTGTAATTGTTTGCTACTATTCGGTAGTATTTGCTTGGGTTATCTTAATGTTCATCAACTCTTGGCAGTTTGGCTCAATGACAGGTGATTCAGAAAAGGCGTCAAGCCTGTTCTTTGACTTAACACAGACAACAGGTGCTATCGAGGGCACTTCAATCCCTGGTATGGTTATGGTTTGTCTTTTAGTTGCATGGGGTCTGATTTTTTACTGTATCAGGAACGGTGCAAGCTCGGTTGGTAAGGTTGTTAAGTTTACAGTGTTTATGCCTGTTCTTCTTCTTATCATAATGGCAGTCAAGGGTATCACAATGGATGGAGCAATGGCAGGTATTGCACAGTTCTTTATCCCCGAGATGAATGCTTTGGGCGATCCCGGCCTTTGGGTTGATGCTATCGGTCAGGTATTTTACAGCTTATCAATTATGATGGCAATTATGTTTGCATACGGCTCATATCTAGATGATACTTCAAATGTCGCTGCAGACTGTATGATTATTGCTTTCTCGGATATGGCTATCAGTGTGCTGTCCGGTATTGTAATGTTCTCCACAATGGGTGGTACAGGTATGCTAGACAGTATTACAGATAGCGGTATTGCAACAGCGTTTATTGTATATCCACAGGCTATTGTTAACCTTACAAGTATCGGTTGGGTAAATGCAATATTCGGTGCAGTATTTTATTTGATGTTAATAACCTTGGCTATTGACTCTGCATTCTCCATAGTAGAAGGTGTTTCTGCCTCAATTTCCGATAAATTCCACATTAAACCCAGAACAGTTACACTTGCCGTTTGTGCAATTGCAGGTTTAATTTCTATGGTATTTGTAACACAGGCAGGTCTTGCATGGCTCGACATTGTGGATTCTTGGACAAATCAGATTAACCTTATTGTTATTGGTATTCTTGAATGTATTGCAATCGGATGGTGCTTCAGTCTTCGAAAGGTACATAGAGAAATCAATAGAAATTCAAAGAAGTTTAATATGCCGTTTTGGTGGTTTGCTACATCTGTAAAGGTTGTTTCACCGCTGCTCCTTATCGGACTTTTTGTATGGAATATGATTACACTATTTGTTGTAAATGGGGGCAACTACGGCGGATATCCATTATGGGCACAAATTGTAGCAGGCTGGGTAGTATCCCTCTTTGTATTTATCAGCGGATTTATTATCAAGCTGGTTATACGTCACAAGAAAAAGTCAGGTTATATTGAGGACGAGATTGTCTGGGAAGACTAAAATTAAAATTTAAATTGATAAATGTCGGAGCAAAAGCTTCGGCATTTATTTTTGCATAAAAACAGACCAAAGGCAATCACCTTTGGTCTGTAAAGCTTTTTTAGTTGTAGAACACTATCTATTAATACTTTTCTCTCCTTACATAAGATGTGTGGAGAAGCTCGTGAGCCTTGTGTGAGCCCGGCTCGCCAAGATATTCTGCATAGATAGTCTTAATTTCAGGATTGTCGTGTGACTTTCTGTAAGGAAGATTTGCGTCGTCCTCATAAAGAGCGTTTGCACGCAGACCCTTAACATCAGTAAAGTTACGTGTGTGTGCGTCAACGATTGGCTGACCGCCGCCATTGATACAACCGCCTGGGCAGCACATAACTTCAATAAACTGATACTTTGATTTGCCTGCAACAATTTCGTCAAGAAGCTTTGCAGCATTCTTAAGACCGGAGGTAACAGCAACATTAACATCCATACCTGCAACGTTGTATGTAGCTTCCTTA
Organism: Oscillospiraceae bacterium; assembly: GCA_022508865.1. Classification (GTDB taxonomy): domain Bacteria; phylum Bacillota; class Clostridia; order Oscillospirales; family Acutalibacteraceae; genus Ruminococcoides. The sequence goes on from JAFLUK010000064.1 coordinate 4,924, forward strand.
ATATCTTCCATACCTCTTACTTCCTGATATTCAACAGATTCAAGATCCTCGCCTGTTAGAACGTCAGCAACAGTTCGGAGAGCAGCTTCCATAACACCGCCGGAAGCGCCAAAGATTGTACCTGCGCCTGTACCGATACCCATAATTGGGTCAAATTCTTCATCAGCTAAATCATTGAACTGAATACCGGATGTCTTAATCATCTTGGCAAGTTCTCTTGTTGTAATAGAAATATCGTTATCAGCAAGACCGTCATGTCCTTCGTCGTCACGCTTAATTTCAAACTTTTTAGCAACGCAAGGCATTACAGATACAACAACAATGTCCTTGGGGTCAATGCCTGCTTTTTCAGCATAGTAGGACTTAATCATAGAGCCCTGCATCTGCTGTGGGGACTTACAAGTTGAAAGATGGGGGATAAGTTCAGGATAATAGTGTTCGCAGAACTTAATCCAGCCCGGTGAGCAGGAAGTAATCATTGGCAGAACGCCGCCGTTCTTAACACGGTCAATAAACTCTGTGCCTTCTTCCATAATTGTAAGGTCAGCAGCAAAGTTTGTATCAAATACCTTGTCAAAGCCCAGCTTTTTAAGAGCAGCAACCATTTTGCCTGTTACATTACTGCCGATTGGCATATCAAAGCATTCACCAAGAGTTGCTCTGATTGCAGGAGCAGTGTGAACTACAACGTGCTTTGTTTCGTCAGCAAGTGCTTCAAATACTTTAGCAGTATCATCTCTTTCAACAAGAGCGCCTGTTGGGCAAACTGCTGTACACTGACCACAGCTTACACAAGCAACAGAGTCAAGAGATTTGTTGAATGCGCAGCCAACCTCTGTGTCAAAACCACGGTTGTTAGCTCCAATAACAGATACATACTGATTCTTACAAACAGCTACACATCTGCGGCAAAGAATACACTTGTTGTTGTTTCTTACCAGATGTAATGTAGAGTTGTCAATATCGTAATGAGTTTCTTCACCCTGGAATTTTGTTTCATCAACGCCATATTCAAGGCAAAGCTTCTGAAGCTCGCAATTATCAGAACGTGGGCAAGACAGACACTTCTTATCGTGGTTAGAGAGAAGAAGCTCAAGGTTAGTTTTTCTGTTCTTGCGAATTTCAGGAGTGTTTGTGAAGATTTCTGTGCCTTCTCTTTCAATAGGATATACGCAAGCAGCAACAAGACCTCTTGCACCCTTAACTTCGCAAAGACACATACGGCAAGCACCGATTTCGTTAAGTTCCTTTAAGTAGCAAAGAGTAGGAATTTTTATGCCGAACTGGTTGCAAGCCTCAAGAATAGTAGTATTCTTCTCAACAGTATAAGGCATACCATTGATTTTAATATTAAGCATTTCCATTTTCATATCTCCTTCATCTTAGCCTTTTACAATAGCGGCAAACTTACATGTTGAAATACATGCACCGCACTTAACACACTTTGTTGTGTCAATTTCAAGAGCAGGCTTCTTTTTGCCCGGAGCTGTATAATCAGTAACGCTGATAGCGTTTGCAGGACAAGCCTTTGCGCACATACCGCAGCCATAGCATTTATCCTTAATAATTGAGTATGAAAGAAGGTTCTTACATACGCCGGCAGGACACTTTTTGTCAACAACGTGAGCAATATATTCATCTTTGAAGTATCTCAATGTAGAAAGTACAGGGTTTGGAGCTGTCTGACCAAGACCGCAAAGAGAGTTAGACTTAATGTAGTAGCAAAGCTCTTCCATCTCGTCAATAAGCTCAAGAGTACCTTCGCCGTTAGTGATTTTTTCAAGCATTTCAAGAAGACGCTTTGTACCGATACGGCAAGGAGTACACTTACCACAGGATTCGTCAACGGTAAATTCAAGGAAGAATTTGGCAATATCAACCATACAAGTTGATTCGTCCATAACGATAAGTCCGCCGGAACCCATCATTGAGCCGATTTCAAGAAGGTTATCGTAGTCAATCGGAATGTCAAGATGCTGTTCAGGGATACAACCGCCGGAAGGACCACCTGTCTGAGCTGCCTTAAACTTTTTGCCGTTAGGAATACCGCCGCCGATTTCTTCAACGATTTCTCTGAGGGTTGTACCCATAGGAACTTCAACCAGACCGGTGTGGTTAATCTTACCGCCAAGAGCGAATACCTTGGTACCCTTACTCTTTTCTGTACCAACAGAAGAGAACCATTCAGCGCCGTTAAGAATAATCTGGGCAATATTAGCATAGGTTTCAACGTTATTAAGAATTGTAGGCTTCTTATAAAGACCCTTAAGAGCAGGGAACGGAGGACGAGGTCTTGGCTCGCCACGCTTGCCTTCAATAGAAGTCATAAGAGAAGTTTCTTCACCGCATACAAAAGCACCTGCGCCAAGTCTTAACTGAATGTCAAATGAGAAGTCTGTGCCGAAGATGTTGTCGCCGAGAAGACCATACTCGTGGGCTTGATCAATAGCAATCTGTAAACGCTTAACAGCAATTGGATATTCAGCACGTACATATATGTAACCCATAGAAGCGCCAATTGCATAACCCGCAATAGCCATTGCTTCAAGAACTGCGTGTGGGTCGCCTTCCAGAACGGAACGGTCCATAAATGCACCTGGGTCACCTTCGTCAGCGTTACAGCAAACATACTTCTGGTCAGCATCATTTGCAGCAGCAAATTTCCACTTTAAGCCGGTAGGGAAGCCGGCGCCGCCTCTGCCTCTGAGACCGGAGTCAAGAACAGTCTGGATAACACTCTCGGGAGTCATCTCTGTAAGAACCTTACCAAGAGCCTGATATCCGTCCATAGCAATATATTCGTCAATCTTTTCAGGGTCGATTACACCGCAGTTACGCAGTGCAATTCTTCTCTGCTTTGCATAGAATGCAGTTTTGTTAAGTGATTTGATAGTATCCTCTTCAACAGTCTCCTGGTACAGAAGTCTTGTAACGATTCTACCCTTGAGAAGATGTTCTTCAACAATTTCAGGAATATCGTCAACATTAACCATACTGTAGAAGCTGCCCTCCGGATAAACTACCATAATCGGGCCGAGAGCACAAAGACCAAAGCAGCCTGTTGTAATAACATTGACTTCATTTTCAAGTCCTTTTGCAGCAAGCTCTTCTTTGAGTCTCTCAACAATTTTTAAGCTGTCTGAAGAGGTACATCCGGTACCGCCGCAAACCAGCACATTAGAACGATACATAGTGGGTCCTCCTTATTAAGTATTAGCACCGATTGTATATTCGGTAACTACGTTTCTGTTTACAAGATGGTCATTAACAACCTTAACAGCTTTTTCAGGTGTCATTTTGACATAAGTGATTTTGTCCTCACCGGGGATTTCAATTTCAACTACAGGTTCAAATTGGCAAATACCAATACATCCTGTCTGTGTAATTGTAACATCCTGTAAGCCTCTCTTTGCAACTTCCTCTGTAAAAGCATTGAGAACAGGACGAGCACCTGCCGCAATACCACATGTTGCCAT